>DATKJJ010000224.1:0-5567 GCA_035543695.1 Gemmatimonadales bacterium
AATGGTCAGCGGCTCGCGAGCCAGACCCAGCCGCAGCAGCCAGTCATTGATGAGCCCGGTGTCCCGCAGCAGAAAGATCATGGCGAAGGTTCGGACCAGGAAGCTGGTCCAGAACGGCAGCACCACCAGGAGAAGCAACCACTGCCGCCAGCGGCCCGACCGGGCGATCAGATATGCAACGGGGTAACCCAGCACCAGGCAGATGACCGTGCAGGCCACCGACCACAGGAAAGTTCGCCGCAGGACATCGAGGTAGAGTGGATCGAAGAAGCGAGCGTAGTGCTCGAGAGTAAAGCCACGGTCCACGCCCCCATAGATCCCCCGGGGCATGAAGCTGTATGCCAGCATGATCAAAAGGGGTACCAGAAAGAAAACGATCAGCCAAAGCATCCCCGGCGCGAGCAGGGTCCAGGCTTGGGTCCTGGGATAGGAGAGCCAGCGAACCACCCGGCGCGGACCGCGGGCGGCCACTACCCCTCCAGGATCTGGCATTCTTCCGGGAGCCAGACCACAGCGACGGTTTCTCCCCGCTTCCAGGCAATTGGCTTGAGCAACTGACCTTCATTCCGGACCGCCACCTTCACGTTTCCCACTTGGGGAACGGCCACCACGACGTGGATGGTCTCGCCCAGGTAGATGATGTCACCGATAGTGCCGATGAGGGCATTCTCTGTTGGGGGCACCTCACCCGGGCGGCAGATATCCATCCACTCCGGTCGAACGGCGATGTGGACCTCCGCCCCGTCTTCCAGTCGGGCCTTGTCCGGCACCCTGAACGACAGCCCGGCGCCGCGAGCGGTCCATTCCCCACGGGAGTTTTTCGTCGCTCGACCCTGGAAGAAATTGGATTCGCCGATGAACGTGGCGACGAACGCCGTCCGGGGATTCTCGTAGATCTCGGCCGGCGTCCCCAGCTGAGCGAGCCGGGCGTTTCCCATGACGCCGATCCGATCTGACATGGTGAGGGCCTCCTCCTGATCGTGGGTGACATATACGAAGGTGGTGCCCAGCTGCTTGTTCAGGGCCTTGAGCTCCAGCTGCATTTCCTTCCTGAGCTTGAGATCGATCGCCCCGAGCGGCTCGTCCAGCAGCAGGACTGCCGGCTCCAGGACCAGCGCCCGAGCCAGCGCAACTCGCTGCCGCTGCCCTCCGGACAGCTGGCTGGGCATTCGTGTCGCGAATAGGTCGGGATCGAGCCGGACCATCTCGAGGGCCCGCCGCACCTTCTGATGGATCTCCGCTCTCGGGGTTTTTCGCTGCTCCAGTCCGAAGGCCACGTTCCTTGCCACTGACAGATGAGGAAACAAGGCGTAATTCTGAAACACCATGGAGAGGGGTCGTTCATACGGCCGAGTCTGATTGACCGTCTGACCCAGAAGACGGACCTCCCCGCTCCCCACGTCTGGTTGCTCCAGCCCGGCAAGCAGTCGCAAGGTTGTGGTCTTTCCGCAGCCGGAGGGGCCCAGCAGAGCGAAGAATTCACCCGGGTATACCTCGAAGGAGACGTCGTCTACTGCCTTGACGCTGCCAAAGCTCTTGGAAACCCGGATGAACTGAACGACAGGTTGGTTCGATAGCGCCGTGCTCACGACGCCGCGGCTTTCAGGGACTGTTCCAGAACGTCGAGACCTTCCTCCAGCACTGGCTCGGGCGTGGTGAGCGGGGCCAGCAGTCTGATAATGTTCCCATACGTGCCTGCCGCCAGGAGGATTAGCCCGCGCCTCATCGCGGCCGAGAGCACGGCCTGGGTCAGCTCCGGGTTGGGAGTCTTGCTTTCACGATCCCGCACCAACTCCAGGGCCATCATCGCGCCCAGGCCTCGCACATCCCCAATAGCCTCAAACTCAGTGGCCCACCGGCAAAACCGCGAACGGATCTGCTCCCCCATACGCACGGCGCGGACAGCCAGGTCCTCGGCTTCCATGGCATCGATAACGGCGAGCGCAGCGGCACAGGCGAGAGGATTGCCACCATAGGTTCCCCCCAGCCCGCCCACCTGCGGCGCATCCATCACCTCGGCCCGTCCAGTGACCGCCGCCAGGGGGAACCCGCCCGCCAACGACTTGGCGGTGACGATGATGTCGGGTACCAGGTCGTAGTGCTCGCTGGCGAACAGCTTTCCGGTTCGGCCGAATCCGGTCTGGATTTCGTCGGCGATGAACAGGATACCGTGCTCCCGGGCGAACGCGGCCAGCTCGCTCACGTACTCCTTGGGTGCCGGAACGAATCCGCCCTCTCCGAGCTGCAGCTCCATGACTATGGCCGCAACCGACGTGGGATCCACGATGGCGGCGAACATCTGCTCCAGGCGGGAACGGTTCGCCAGACAACACCCGTTGGCATCACCCTCCCTATGCCGCGCCTCAGGGCAGCGATAACAATAAGGAAAGGGAATGCGGTAGACCTCCGGAGCAAACGGCCCAAACCCCTTCTTGTAAGGGCTCACCTTGGAGGTGAGCGCCATCGTCAGGTTGGTCCGGCCGTGGAAGGCATGCTCGAAGCAGACGACAGCCGGCCGGCCGCTGAAGTGCCGGGCCACTTTGACCGCGTTCTCGATCGCTTCAGCCCCGCTGTTGAGCAGAAACGTCTTCTTCGGGTGACTGCCTGGAGTTATCCGGTTCAGCCGTTCGGCCAGCTGGACATAGGGCTCGTAAGTGGACACCGGAAAGCAGACGTGGGCAAAACGCTCCAGCTGGCGCCGGACCGCGTCCACGACCCCGGGATGCCGATGCCCGGTGTTCACCACCCCGATGCCGCCGGCAAAGTCGATCAGGCGGTTCCCGTCAGCATCGGTGATCACCGCTCCTTCAGCATGCACCACGGCGATCGGAGTCACGGCTGGCACCCCCCGCGGAACCGCGGAAGCCCGTCGCTCGAGAAGGGCCCGGCTGGCCGGTCCTGGAATTTCGGTTCGCAGCTGGATGACGGGAGGCATCACACCTCTGCTGGATAGCTGAGTGAACGACGAGGATCGGAGCTTATCGTAGGCTGGCGCAAGGCGTAAGAGGGGCTGGCTCTCCCGGCCCAGTGCACCAGCCTGCAGGGCCCTTTTGAGGGGGGAGCCTTCAACTCGTTTGTGAGTAATAAGTTGACTTGTGACATAGAGATAACCACCTACCTACCTGACACCGGCAGTGTGACCAGGGGGCTAGACAGGGGGTGGGGGTCCGGAGCTACTATGGCTGAGTACCACCCTTCCCGGTTGGTACGTTTGCATCCTCCGACCAAGCGGAGGGTCCACTCTCACAGCTGACCATCTCCTTGAGCTGTGAGCCCCCATCAGCGGCGGGGGCGAGGTTCCGCAGGCTGAAGTTGCCGACGGGGCCAGACCGAGTGCCGCGCCAACAATGAAAAGAGGAGTTTGTGAGAGTCCTGCTCCTTGGCGCCGGCGCGGTGGGGACCGTGTCTGCCCTCAAATTCGCGAAGGAGGCGGTGCTCGAGAAACTCGTCATCGCCGACGCAGTGGCCGCCCGCGCCTCAGCACTCGCGGACCGGCTCAACGATCGTAGGGTTACGGCAGTAGAGCTCCACGCGGCGGACCGAGACGCCGTCGCCAACATCATTCGGGAAACCAGTACTACCCTGCTCTTGAACGCGGCGCTTCCCGCGACCAACCTCGCTGTGATGCGAGCCTGCCTGGATGCGGGCTGCGATTACATAGATCTTGCCAGCGCGGGAACGGATGCGGACGGCATCCCCAAAATGGATGAGCAGTTCGCCCTCGATGCCGAGTTCAAGGCGGCCGGCCGGCTCGCCCTTCTGGGCATGGGCGCAGACCCCGGCACCACCAACGTCTATGCCGCCTACGCGGCCAAGCACCTGCTCGATGTGGTCTCCGAGCTGCGGATCCGAGACGGCGATAATGCCATATGCCAGGGAAGCACAGGCCTCATCGCGGCGTTCAGTCCCTGGGTCATGATCGATGAATGTCTGTGCAAGGCAGTGTCCTACCGGGGCGGGCGCTACTATCTGGAGGAGCCGCTCACCGGGGCGGAGCAATTCGATTTCCCCGAGCTTGGAGTTCTGACCTGTTACTACGTAGACCATGAGGAATCCAAGACGCTGCCCCGATCCTTTCCCCAGGCGCAGGTCGTGGACTTCAAGTTGTGCATGGATGAGATGACGGTTGAGACGCTTCAGGTCATTAGACGGCTGGGGCTATCGCGCACCGATCAGGTAAGAGTCGGGGAAGCCAGTGTGGCCCCTCGCGACCTCCTGGTCTCACTGCTTCCCCAGCCCAGTGATCTGGCCGGGCGACTGCACGGCAAGACCTGCGTCGGCATCCTGGCTCGAGGATACAAGAACAACGAGCCAAAAGCGTACTTCATCTATAATGTGAGCGATCACGAAGCGACCTATCGTGAGCTTGGCGTGCAGGCCACTGCTTACCAGACGGGGATCCCGCCGGTCATTGCCGCAAAGTTGATTTCCACCGGCGTCTGGAAGGGTCCCGGGGTCATGTCTCCCGAGCAGTTCGACCCGGACCCTTTCCTGGAGCAGCTGGCCAGAGATGGGATGCCCTGGCAGGTCCGGGATGATTCCCTGCGTATCGGCGTTCAGCGAGTCATCGGCCGCCCATCCCGGGAGATCGTAGCAGCATAGCAAACGGCTCAGTCCGAGCAGACGACGATTGAGAAGGGGGAACCATGACGACCACGGCTCGGGTGCACGGGCCGGCCAAGAAGGCGCCCGTGGCCCGCTATCAGATGTACATCGATGGCCGTTTCGTCGATGGGCAGGACGGCCAGACTCTGGAGGTGTACGATCCCTCCACTGAGGAGGCCATCGCCACCGTCCCGGCCGGCAAGGCCGGGGACATCGACCGCGCGGCCCAGGCCGCGACCCGCGCTTTTTATCAGGTTTGGAAAGGGGTCACAGCTCAGGAGCGAGGTCGGATTCTTTTTCGTCTGGCCGAGCGGGTTCGGGCGCGGCGGACGGAGCTGGCCGAGCTGGAAACCCGAAATACGGGCAAGCCGATTACCGAGTCTGAATACGACATGGACGACACGGCCACGTGCCTCGAGTACTACGGAGGCCTGGCCACCAAGATCAACGGCGAGGTCCTGCCGGTTCCCGCCGAGGCAGTCGCATTCGCCATGCGCGAGCCTGTGGGTGTGGCCGGTCAAATCATTCCCTGGAACTATCCGCTGCTGATGGCGGCGTGGAAGATCGGACCGGCACTGGCAGCCGGCTGAACGGTGGTGCTCAAACCGGCCGAACAGACGCCGCTGACCAATCTGGCGCTGGCCCGGGATTTCGAAGGGTTGGGACTGCCGCCCGGCGTGATCAACATCGTGACTGGGGACGGACCCGGTGCCGGAGCCCCGTTGGTGAGCCATCCAGCGGTGCGCAAAATCGCCTTTACCGGCAGCGCTGAGGTGGGCAAGCTCATCATGCGGAACGCAGCGGATCAGCTCAAGCGGGTCTCCCTCGAGCTGGGCGGGAAGTCTCCCAACATCTTCTTCAGCGACGCCGATTTTGAGAACGCAGTAGACGGCGCGCTCTTCGGCACTTTCATCAATCAGGGCGAGGTCTGCTCCGCCGGCAGCAGGGTGCTGGTGCAGCGG
>DATKJJ010000225.1:0-2032 GCA_035543695.1 Gemmatimonadales bacterium
AATTGGAAAGTTGCGATCCTGATCTTCAGCCCGGAGCTGGCCCTGCAACAGGAGCGCTGTGCCTGAAGGTGTGTCCAGCTTGGACTGATGATGCTCTTCCTCGATCGAGTCGCTGAACTCCGAACGGCCACGGAAAGCCCGGGCCATCTCCCGGGCCGCGCGGAGAAAAAGATGAACCCCTACCGCAAAGTTCGCCGCGTGGAGCAGGGCGCCGCGTCGCTGCCGAAACCAGTGACTCACCCGGGGGAGCTCGTCTGCCCAGCCTGTCGTTCCCGTTACCGTAGGTATCCCGAGCTCGCTGAGCCGCTCCAGGTTTCTGACGACGCAGTCGGGCCGGGTGAATTCCACCGCCACGTCGACCCCCCGTAACCGCTCCGCGGTGAGCGCTCGGCCATCGGCGTTCTCGGCGCGCCGGATCAGGGTTTGGATGATGTGTCCTCGCTCCTGAGCGATGGCTGCCGCCGCCGTGCCCATCTTGCCGTTGCCGATGATGGCAATCTGCATCAGTCGCTTCCGAAGAATTCACGATGCAGCCGCCGCACCACGTCAGGGCCGTCCTCCTGCCGCACGACGAAGGTCATGTTGATCGAGGAGCAGCCCTGGGAGATCACCTCAACGTTGGCCGGCCATACGGCATTGAAGACTCGGGCCGCCAGGCCGGGTGTGTTGCGCAGGCCGATTCCCACCACGGCAATGATCGCCCGCCGCTCTTCGACCCATACCTCGCCCAGCTCTTCCAGATCGCGCAGCAGCGGCGTGAGCCGGGAGCGATCCTCGATGGTGATCGAGATGCTGATTTCGCCGCTCGCCAGGACGTCCACCACCGTCTCATGACGTTCGAAGATCTCGAACAGGGCGCGAAGAAAGCCGAATGCGCCCAGCATGCGGGGTGCCCGGATGTTGATGACCGTGATTCCCTGCTTCCAGGAGATCGAGCGAATCGGAGAGTCGCCCACCTGCTCCACGACTGCTTCCGGCTCGATCGTGGTTCCGCTGCGGTCCGGGTGCCGCGAGTTGAGAATCACGATCGGAATGCCCGACCGCACCAGTGGCAGTGCCGTGGCCGGGTGCAGGATCTTGGCGCCGAAGGTGGCGAGCTCAGCGGCCTCCTCGTAACTCGCGGCCTTGAGCGTCCGCGCGCTAGGCACGATGCGGGGGTCGGCCGTCATGAGACCATCCACATCGGTCCAGATCTCGACCCGGCTGACCTCCAGGGCCGCCCCGAGCAGCGCAGCGGTAAAGTCCGATCCTCCCCGGCCCAAGGTGGTGCTGGCACCGGTCGCGGTGGCGCCGATGAACCCCTGGGTGACCGGCACCTGTCCGGCCTGGCAGAGCGGCCGCAGGCACTCCCGGGCCCGGGTGTTGATGACCTGCATGTAGGGTGTGGCCCGGGTGAAGCGTGCGTCGGTCACCATGATTGGCCGGACGTCGATCCAGGTGACATTGACGCCGGCACCACTCAGTGCGCCGGCCACCAGCCTCGAGCTCCACAGCTCTCCCCGCCCGGCAATGGCATCCAGCTGCGCCGGGCTCGGGCGCCGGTCGCGCAGATGCTTGAGCTCCAACCGTAGCGCTTCACCGTCGGCCAGAATGCTGTCCAGTGCTGCCTCCGCACCAGGCAACGAGTGGGCAATTTGCACGTGGCGATCGAGCAGAGCGCGGAGTGCCTGATCCAGCGTGCCTGGCTCCTCGGTCTCCGCCTGAGCCGCGAGGCTCAGCAGACCGTCGGTGACACCTGCCAGGGCGGACACCACGATCACCGGACGCTCCGGAATCCGGCTGCGTACGATATTGATCATACGCGCGATGGCCTCGGAGTCCGCCACCGAGGTTCCGCCGAACTTGGCGATGATCATCCCGCCCGTCCTGCCGAGCGGGCAACCCTTCCGTCCGCCACCAGAAGCTCGGCGATCTGTACTGCCTGTCCTGCGGCACCCCGAACGGTGTTATGTCCCAGCACGACCATGCGGAGGTCGAGCACCGGACAGGGGCGGACCCTTCCGACCGTCACCGCCATGCCGCCGCCGCGCTC
>DATKJJ010000226.1:0-5219 GCA_035543695.1 Gemmatimonadales bacterium
ACTGCTGGCCGCGGGTGGTCGCTACTGGGAGCTGCTTCGCCGCCAGCAGATGGAGGAGGAGCTGGAAGAAGTCAGAGATTCGACTTGAGAAACTCCGGCGTCAGGCCCTGCAGCCAGGCCGCCAGCCGAGTGAACTGCCCTGTCATCAGCAACACACCAACCAGCACCAACAAGGCACCGGTGATTCGCATTACCCAGGGTAGCAGCGGCCTGAAGCGCTGAAACCAGCGGAGAAACCACTCCACAGCCAGAGCGGCCACAATGAAGGGCACGGCCAGGCCGGCCGAATACACCGCCAGGAGCAAAACGCCCCGGTGTACGTCACCCGCGCTCGCCGCCAGACTCAGGATGCCACCCAGAACCGGGCCGATGCAGGGCGTCCATCCCGCCGCAAACACCATCCCGGCCAGCGCTGAGCCAAGGTATCCCACCGGCTTGTGCTCCAGCTGCAGCCGACGCTCCTGGTATAGCACCGGACTCCGGATCAGACCCAGGCAGATCAGACCGAATCCAACGATGAGCGCGCCACCGATGCGCTGCACCCAGACCTGGTAGTAGTTGAGCGTGCGGCCAAGCGCGGTGGCGGTGGCACCCAGCAGAATAAATACGAGAGAGAAGCCAGCGACGAACAGTGTGGCGTGGATCAAAGCAACCCGGCGGCGCTGCTCCACCTCGGGCAGCGTCATACCGGTGAGAAATCCCAGATAGCTGGGCACCAGGGGAAGCACGCACGGGGACAGAAAGCTCAGAAGTCCCGCGGCAAAGGCGACCAGAAGCCCCAGGGCAGCAGGTTCGTTCACAAGGGACCCAGCTCGCGCTGCCGGCAGGAACGGCACACACCGTAGATCTCCACTCGATGCCGCCGGTGTTGGAACCCTTGCTCGTCGGCAAGGACGGGAAGCATCCGCTCGAGACGCTCATTGGCGAACTCAACCAACGTGCCGCACTGCTCGCAGATCAGATGCTCGTGATCGACCTGAGCCGTCCTGGGCTCGAAGCGCTGGAAGCCTTCACCGAACTCATGAGCCCGGACCAGTCCACTCTCGACCAGAAGGTCGAGGGTGCGGTACACGGTGGCCAGGCCGACCCGCTCGCCGCGCTCATCGAGCTGGCGCCGGATGCCTTCTACCGAGAGATGATCGTGAGAATGAAAGACGATCTGCGCCACCAGATCCCGCTGGCGAGTGATCGGCTGGTGATGCTCCCGAAGGTGACGGCGGAACCGGTCGAGAAGGGCCGCTCCGTCCGCCTTATCCAGACGAGCCATGGTGAGCAGCGCCGGAAGAGGCGCTGGCGGAGAACCAGGACTCGGGAGCTACCGCGGTCGGCGGATGTTCGTCGTCCAGTCGGGCTTGAGCCTCTTGCAGCACTCGAGCCAATGCCTCGAGCGGTCCGGTGCCGACCTCGAGTATGGTCGACTCGAACTTGCCCCGCTCCTTGCCCTTGATCGCCAGAACGTAACCGGCCGTGTAGATCCGGCGGCGCTCTCCATCCACCCGGGACAGCACCGCCGTGCCCCACTCCCGGGCGTCCCGGCGGACCGGGGCGAAGATCCACACGCCATCGACTTCATCGGCTGGAAGGACCTGAGACACCGCCTCCGCCAGGCGCTCCCACCCCGATCCGGCGGCCGTCAGGCCTTTAGCCGTCATGCTGCCCCTTGCTCCCAGCGCTCAGTGTAAAACCGGAACACGTGCATGAAGTCCTGGGCATTGGTGACCACACCGTAGGCCTGGTGGGTTCCGCGGTCCCGCAGCTTGTTGACCACAAATTCGGTTTGATCGACGCAGATGGTCATCAGCGGCAGTGGGGCCCCATCACAGAGATAAAAAGCGGGCAGCATGTTCCCCACGGCAATGGCATGGAGCGCGGTGGCCACAAAGATTGCCCCCGTAGCCTTGACCGTGTGCTCCCGCATGGCATCCTGCGCCGCGAGGCTGTCGCTGTAGACGCCCGGGAGAGGTCCGTCATCCCGAATGGAGCCGGCCAGCACGTAAGGAATCCGCTTGGTTACCAACGCATGCATGATCCCGCTCTTGATCAGCCCGGTCTCCACCGCGCGCTCGATGGACCCCGCCGCGCGCACCCGGTTGATGGCGCGCATATGCAAGCCATGACCGCCTTCGGTGGGCTGGCCGGTGTTGCTCATTCCCAGGGTGGTTCCGAAGATAGCGGCCTCGATGTCGTGCACGGCGACGGCGTTGCCGGCCAGCACTGCCTGCACGTAGCCGTTTCGGATGAACCACTCGAAGTCGGCCCGGGCTCGCGAGTGCACCAGGGCCGGACCGACCACCCACACCAGATAGCCTCCCCGCCGCTTTTCCTCGCCTATTCTCGCCGCCAGCTCCTCGTAGTTGACCGGGCGCTCCCGGCTGACTTCGGTTGCCATGAAGCGAAACTCGTTGGCCCCATGCCCCCCGCCGAGAAAACCCTGGGCGTGGACGACGATGCCTTCGGTGCCATCCTCCGCCTCACCCATGGCTATCAGCTCACCCCGCTTGAGCCGCCGCGGTTCGATGGTCTCCAGCCCCCCGCTGCGTTTCACCACCACACAATCCATACGGGGCCGCGTGGGAGCGAGCCAGGTTCCGTTTACCCGGATGTAGGTCGGCAGGTTTGAGGTGGAGAAGAAGCCTTCCGGCAACACGCCGTCGGCCGGAAGAGGCGCAAACCGAGCCTCCGGCGCTCCGGCGAACGGCGCTTGACTAAAATCCGGCATTGTTCCGGGAGTAGGAGGCACGTGCATACGCGGGTGAAGGTAGGGGGACACACAGGGGTATTCAAGCGTGTCTGGCCGAATGGAAGAGTGTAATTTTCCGGCAAACGAGGAGACCGGTATGCCGCAACGGAACGTGTGGTTGTTTGGGTTGAGCCTTTTCTTTCTGACATCGACTTCTGTGGCACTGGCGCAGGAACCGACAGCGCCGGACACAGTGTATGGTGATACCCTGCCCGTCCGCGAACTTCCCGAGATCACCGTGACCCGCGCCCCGGAGCCGTTGGACCGGGTGCCCTACGCCGTCGGGGTTCTGGACCGGAATGCCATGCAGCGCGGCCAGCAAACCGTGGGAGTGGACGAGGCGCTCAACAACTTGCCCGGCGTGGTGGTCTCCAACCGCTACAACTATTCACTGGACCAGCGGATCTCGATCCGCGGGTTTGGCAGTCGGTCGAACTTCGGCGTCAGGGGTCTCAAGATCCTGTTGGATGGGGTCCCCCAAACCTTGCCTGATGGGCAGAGCCAGCTGACGAACATCGACTTTGCCAACATCGACCGGGCCGAAGTGTTGCGGGGGGCCAGTTCCTCGCTGTATGGGAATGCCTCGGGCGGGGTGATCTCGTTCCAGACGGAGCAGGCAGCGCCTGGGCCCTTTGCCCAGCGAGTGAGAGTCCAAGGCGGGAGTGGGAAGGGCGAGGAGGACAACTTCTATAAATGGCAGAGCTGGACGTCGGGCCGGAGCGGAAGCATCAGCGGTACGCTCTCACTTTCCCAATTCAAGGCGGACGGGTTCCGCCAGCACAGCGCGGGCGAGTTCCGTCAGCTGAATGGCGGAG
Organism: Gemmatimonadales bacterium; assembly: GCA_035543695.1. Lineage (GTDB taxonomy): Bacteria > Gemmatimonadota > Gemmatimonadetes > Gemmatimonadales > GWC2-71-9 > CAVVWJ01. The sequence continues at coordinate 3,556 of DATKJJ010000226.1, forward strand.
CAGATTACGCCATCAGCGGGTCCACCCTGGCCACGCTGCGCCTGAGCCTGGCGGACAATCCGGAAGCCGAGAATCCGGGAGCTCTGACCGCCTCAGAATACGCAGCCAATCCGGACTCCGCGGCGGCCAACAACATCCGTCGGGGTGCGGACAAGGATGCCCAGCAGTACCAGCTGGCGCTCGGGCTCCGGCATTTCGACGCCGGCGGCAACGAGTACCAGGCAACCGTTTTCGGCGTCCTGCGCGATCTGGCGAACCCGCTGGCCGCTCCGCCATTCAACGGCGCGCCGCCGACGGCCGGTACCTATGTCGCCATCGACCGGGCGGTCGGCGGAGCCAGAGGCAGCCTGAGCTACCGGCTCGGTCAGGGCGAGCTCGCGCCCCGCCTCACCGCGGGAGCCGACCTGCAGAAGATGCGAGACGACCGGCAGAATTTCGTCTCGGACGCGGGTCAGCCAACTTCGACCGTTTTGCTGGACCAGCGGGAGCAGGTCACCGAGCTGGGTCCATTCGCACAGTTCCAGTGGAATCCACAACAGGAGCTGCTGCTCAGCACCGGCGTCCGGTACGATTGGGTCAAATTCACCGTTGACGATCGGTTCATCACCGATGGCGACGATAGCGGTGATCAAACCATGGCGGCCGCCAGCGGAAACATCGGGCTCAGCTGGACTCCAGACGACCGATTTGTGCCCTACCTCAATGTCTCCACTTCCTTCGAGACGCCGACCACAACCGAGCTGGTGAACAAGCCGGATGGAACCGGCGGGCTCAACCCGGACCTCGGTCCCCAGCGCGCGGTCAATTACGAGATCGGAGCCCGGGGGCAGCCCTCGTCCAGGCTGAGCTATTCTCTTGCGCTGTTCCTCGGCCGCATCACCGATGCCATCGTGCAAGGCCCCGAGGTAGGCGGGAGAGCCTTCTTCCGCAATGCAGGCAAGACCCATAACGATGGAGCCGAGGTGGGACTCTCCGTCTCCCCGCTTAAAGCGCTGACCTTGAACGGAGCCTATACCTACGCCCGCTATCGTTTTGCCTCAGGTGATTCTCTCGACGGCAACCGACTGCCGGGCGTACCCGAGCATTTCTGGCGCTTCGGTCTTCGGACCACCCTGCCGGCCGACTTCTACGTCGATGCCGACCACACCATCAGCACCTCGATCGCCGCGGACGATGCGAACACGCCCTCACTCTTCATCCCCTCGTACTCGGTAACCAACGCTCGGCTGGGATGGGATGGTCAGGCAGGATCCATGCAAATCGGACCCTTCATTGGGGTCAATAATCTGCTCGACCGGAGGTACATCGGGTCGGTGACCCTGAACGGGGTGGGTGGACGGGTCTTCGAGCCGGCCCCGCTGCGGGTCATCTACGTGGGAGCGGAGATTGGGTATGCGGCAAGGTAGCCCTACAGCAAGCTCACCGGATCGCGGTCGATCACCAGTCTGACATTGCCCTCCCGCTTGAGACGCCGGGCAGCGTAGCGAACCACCCGTCCGAGGGCGGGGGAAGGACCCTTCAGCAACACGTGCCAGCGCCAACGCTCCTTGATCCGAACCAGAGGACACGGGGCCGGACCGAGCACGGTGATGGGGAGCTGATAGCGGGCCACCAAGCCGTTACACCAATCTGCCAGTCTCGCAGCTTTTAGCCCCACGTCCCCC
>DATKJJ010000227.1:0-6620 GCA_035543695.1 Gemmatimonadales bacterium
TGCCTGACCGGAAACCCCATAGCGCCTCACTGGCGCCAGTATAACGGGATTACGGAGCACCATTACGAACGATGGCGCGTAGAGGCCGCGATTCAGCCTTAACGCGCCGTACATCCTGCGGCGATGCAGTGGGGCCCTTACTACATGGGATTCACGTATGGCCCCATAATGGCAAGTAATCGCTTGACTGTGTCCACCAGGGTCTCTGGGGTAAAAGGCTTTGGAAGGATGGGTCCCGGAAGCTCAGACGATTCTTGGGGGTTTCCAGAAATGAATAGGACCGGCACCTGAGATGCAGCCATACAGTGGGATGCCAGCTCTATTCCATTCATCCCAGGCATTGCGATGTCAGTAATGAGCAGTTGGATCTGGGGCCCCACCGCCAGGACGTCTAATGCTTCAGCCCCATCCGTCGCCTGGAGGACGATGTAGCCCGCATCGTCCAGCGCTCGCGCCATGATGTGCCGAAGTTGCTCGTTGTCGTCGACGAGGAGAATCGGCTTGGGCGAGGATTGTTCGCCGTATTGCCTGAACTCGGCCAAATGACCCCCGGGCTTCGGGCGGCACACTGCGATATGTCGGCTGGTTAGACTGAGCTTACCTCCAAGAATGCGAGGTGGTAAGGGCAGGTTGGGACCCCGACCGACAGCCCTCGAAGGTTGCCCCCCGATGAATTGCCTAAGATATTTTGGGAACAGTATTTCCGTCCTCGGGGGCGTAGCTCAGTTGGTAGAGCAAGGGACTTTTAATCCCTAGGTCGTGGGTTCGAGTCCCACCGCCCTCATAGACTTAGCAGGTTCTGGTCCAGTTTGGCCCTGCTTCGCTGCGCCCCCCGCAGTCATTTCTATAATGCTCGGACTGATCGAAGCAACTGTCACCCTGAGAGGCACCGGGGCGCCCTCTCATTGCGATTGACTCCGGAATGACAGCGCGACTTCCGTGATACCCACACGGCCCGTAGGTTCTGGGCACGGGTTGCCGAGACCGGCATGAACGAGAACCCAGAAGAACCCTTGGACGGGCGCGATCAGCGCCCCAATCTCGAGTGATGATTCGCGGGCTGCTGGAAATGCAGGCGGCGCGGTCGCCCGACGCCATCGCGGTAACGGCGCCCGGCCGCACCGGCCTGACGTACGCTCGGCTCCGCGCACAGGTAGAGATCGCCGGCGGTGAGCTCACCCGGCTCGGGGCAGGGCGCGGAGACCGCGTCGCCATCGTCTTGCCTAATGGGCCCGAGATGGCCGTGATGTTTCTTGCGGTAGCGTCAGTGGCTACGGCCGCCCCGCTCAATCCCACGTACCGTGCCGAGGAATTCGGGTTCTACTTGTCCGACCTTGGTGCGAAAATGCTGGTCGTCGCGCAAGGGAGCGATGTACCGGCAGTCGCTGTCGCCCACACACTGGGTATTCCCGTCCTCGAGCTGTCGGCATCGACTCAGGCTGAGGCGGGGGTGTTCACCCTCGCGGCCGGGCAGGAGCCGGCTGCGGCCCGGCCCCCCGGCTTGACCGAGGCCAATGACATCGCGTTGGTTCTGCATACCTCCGGCACCACCTCGCGGCCCAAGCTCGTGCCGCTCACCCAGAAAAATCTCTGTCAGTCGGCGGAGCATATTCGAGCGGCGCTCGACCTCACCACCCGCGATCGCTGCCTGAACGTGATGCCCTTGTTTCACATCCACGGCCTGGTTGCGGCCGTGCTTGCCTCGCTCGCGGCCGGCGGCACCGTCATCTGCACACCGGGGTTCTACGCGTCGCACTTCTTCGACTGGATTGAGGAGTGCCGGCCCACCTGGTATACCGGTGTGCCCACCATGCACCAGTCCATCCTGGCCCAGGCACCGGCACGCCGGGGAGTCATCCAACGGCATCCGCTGCGCTTCATCCGCTCGTCCTCCTCCGCGCTCCCGCCACAGATCATGAATCAATTGGAAGCGACATTCGGCGCGCCTGTGATCGAAGCGTATGGGATGACGGAGGCCGCCCACCAGGTGGCCAGCAACCCGCTGCCGCCGCGACCTCGTAAGCCCGGTTCCGTGGGAATCCCCGCCGGACCTGAGGTCGCGGTGATGGATGCTGCCGGCACCTTGTCACCCCCGGGTATTCAGGGCGAGGTAGTGATCCGCGGACCCAACGTGATGCCCGGGTATGACCATAACCCCGAAGCCAATCGGGCTGCGTTCACCGACGGTTGGTTCAGGACCGGCGACCTGGGGAGCTTGGACGGAGACGGCTACCTTCGGCTCACCGGTCGGATTAAAGAAGTGATCAACCGCGGCGGCGAAAAGATCTCCCCGAGGGAGGTCGACGAGGTACTGATGGATCACCCTGCGGTGGCCCAGGTTCTCACCTTCGCGATTCCCGACGGCAGGCTCGGGGAGGAGATCGGCGCGGTCGTCGTGCTGCACCCGGGCGCGGCGACGACCGAGCGGGAGCTCCGGGACTTCGCCGCAGGGAAACTGGCCGACTTCAAGGTGCCGCGGACCGTGGTCTTTCTCGACGAGATTCCCAAAGGCGCGACGGGTAAGCTGCAGCGCATCGGGCTAGCCGAGCGGCTAGGGCTCGTCCCCGGCCCCAGCGCAGAAGCGGCGGCGGCGCGGGCGTATACCGCCCCACGGACCCCGGTCGAGCGTTTGGTGGCACAGCTCTGGGGCAATGTCCTCAAGGTCGAACGCGTGGGGGTTGACCAGCCATTCCTCGAGCTCGGAGGCGACTCGATGCTGGCTACCCTCCTGGTGTCGCGTATCCGCCAGGAGGTAGGAGTCGAGGTGTCGGTCCGCTCGCTATTGGAGGCTCCGACGGTGGCGGAGCAGGCTCGTGTTATAGTCGATCTGCTCCTCCAGGCGAGCGGAACTTCCTTGATCTCGGCTCGGCAGACCGGAGCGCACCCGTGACGGACGTCAGCCGAGAGCTCGCCGATCTCTCGATCGGGGAGCGCACCAGCTTGGAAGAGCGTTTGCTCCAGCGGCACGCTCCGCCTGCCGCGGCAGCCATACCGCGGCGCCCTCGCTCCGATCCGACACCACTGTCGTTCGCCCAGCAGCGCCTCTGGTTTCTGGAGCAGCTGCAGCCCGGGACGCCGCTGCACAACATGTCTCGTGTGATCCGGCTCAAGGGGGTGCTCGACCGAGCTGTGTTGCAGCGGAGCCTCGACGCGATCGTCGCCCGTCACGAGGTCTTGCGGACCCGGATCGTCGCCACCAACGGCATCCCCGAGCAGATCGTGTCGCCCCCAGCAGCTGTCACAGTCGCCGTCACGGATCTCCGCGGATTGGCCCCGGGCGCGCGGGAGTCCGAAGCACAGCGGTTGGTAGCCGACGAGGCCCGGAAGCCGTTCGACCTCGCCCATGGGCCCCTCTTCCGCGCGGTGCTCCTCCCGTTGGCCGCCGATGAGCACCTGCTGGTGCTCAGCATGCATCACATCATCAGTGATGGTTGGTCTCGCGAGCTCCTTTCAGGCGAGCTCACCGCGTTCTTCAGCGCCTTTTGCAGTGACAAGCTTGCTCCAGTGCCTGAGCTGCCCATCCAGTACGGTGATTACGCCGTGTGGCAGCGAGACTGGCTCCGGGGCGAACGGCTGGAGCGAGAACTGGCCTATTGGCGGAATCAGCTCCGCGGTTTTCCCACTCTGCTCGACTTGCCCACCGATTACTCCCGACCACCAGTCCGGACCGGGCGGGGGGCACGGGAACACATCGTGCTGCCTCAGGCTCTCTGCGAGCAGTTGCGACTGCTGAGTCAACGCGAGAACGTGACGTTGTTCGCCATCGTGCTCGCTGCCTGCCAAACGCTTCTGGCCCGCTACACCGGGCAGGACGACATCTTGGTGGGTTCTCCGATCGCGGGCCGCACCCGGTCGGAGACCGAGTCGTTGATCGGCCTGTTTGCCAATACCCTGGTTCTCCGCACCGACCTTTCCGGTAACCCAACGTTTCGGGAGCTGCTCCTTCGGGTGCGCGAGGTAACCCTGGGCGCCTACGACCATCCCGACGTGCCATTCGAGCAGCTGGTTGAGGAGCTCCAGCCGGAGCGCGACCTGAGCCGGTCGCCGATCTTTCAGGTGCTCCTGTCTTGGCAGAACGTCCCGCGGCACCCACTCCACTTGCCGGGGATGACCCTGCAGATGGATACGCCCGAGAGCGGGACCGCAAAGTTTGACCTGTCGTTTGTCGTCTCCGACAGTGCTGGCGAGCTCCGCGTGGAGGCGGAGTACAGCACAGACCTATTCGAGGGCGCGACCATCGTCCGCATGCTGGGGCACCTTTGGACCTTGCTCGACGGTATCGTCGTCGACCCAGATTGCCGCATCTCGGCCCTACCGCTGCTCACCGAGCCCGAGCGCCGGCTGCTCCTGACAGAGTGGAATGCCCCAGTGACGAAGAATCCAGAGGAGGCCACCCTCGGAACCTTATTCGACGTCCAGGTTGCGCTCCGGCCTGAGGCTACTGCACTGGTTTTCCAGGACGAGCGGCTTACCTACCGCGAGCTGCAGGCGAGGGCCAACCAATTGGCGCGATATCTTCGCGCTCGTGGGGTCGGTCGGGAGCAACTGGTCGGGGTCTGCCTCGAACGCTCTGCCGATCTGATCGTCGCCTTGCTCGCGATCATCAAGGCCGGCGCGGCTTACGTGCCGCTAGACCCAAGCTATCCGCCGGACCGGCTGCGATTCATGGTGGAAGACGCTAGGGCCGGTCTCGTGCTCACCCATCGCCACCAGACCGAGCGGATGCCACCCTGCCTGACTCCGATGATCGTGTGCTTGGATCTCGAGCGCGGGGCGATCGAGCGCGAGTCCAGCGAACCGCTGGCGGGTGACGTGCACGCCGAAGATCTGGCTTACGTGATGTACACCTCGGGCTCCACCGGGCTCCCGAAAGGGGTGGCGATCCCTCACCGGGGCATCATGCGTCTGGTCCGCGACACCGATTTCGTCCAACTGACGCCGGCTGACCACGTGGCCCAAGTCTGCAATCTCACGTTCGACGTGTCCACCTGGGAGATCTGGGGCGCGCTCCTGAATGGAGCAACGCTGGTGGTGATCCCCCGAGAGCTGGTGCTGTCGCCCCGGGCGTTCGCGGCCGAACTGCGCGAGCAACGCATCACGAGTATCGACGTTACCACTGCGCTTTTCAATCAGGTGGCTCGGGACATGCCGGATGCGTTCCGGACCGTACGAGACGTACAGATCGGCGGCGAGAAAGTGGATCCTGCCCGGTTGCGGGAGGTGCTGGCGGCTGGGCCTCCCCAGCGGCTGATCAACAGCTATGGACCTGCGGAGTGCACCACAACCGCGAGCTGGCACCACGTGCGCGAGGTCGACGACGATACGCTTGCGGTGCCCATCGGTCGACCCATCGCGAACACGCCCGCGTACGTGCTCGACCGCCACCTCGAGCTGGTGCCCATCGGCGTTCCCGGCGAGCTCCACCTTGGCGGGCCAGGCTTGGCACGGGGCTACTTCGACCGGCCCAGCCTCACTGCGGAGCGGTTCATTCCCGATCCGTTCACGCCAGTGTCGGAGGGCAGCACCGGCGGGCGTTTGTACCGCACCGGAGACCGGGTTCGCTGGCGAGCCGAGGGCGTACTCGAGTTTCTCGGCCGGTACGATGACCAGATAAAGCTGCGTGGACAGCGAATAGAGCCGGGGGAGATCGAGTGCGCGCTCTGCCAACATCCCGGAGTTCGCGCCTGTATAGTGATCGCCGCGGAGAACGTATACCGCGGCCGTGAGCTGGTGGCCTACGTGGTGCCGGAAGGCGACCCGCCGGCCACCGACGAATGGCGAGGCTTCCTACAACAGCGCCTGCCCGATTTCATGGTGCCATCGAGCTTTGTGGCCCTCGATGCCCTGCCGCTCGCTCCTGGCGGCAAGGTAGACCGCCGGGCCTTGCCGGCACCGAAGGACGAGCGGCCGAGACTGGAGCAAGCCTTCGTGCCTGCCCGGGACCAGACGGAGGAGGCAGTGGCCGGCATATGGGCCGCCGTTCTGCGCCTGGATGGGATCGGGATCCACGATAACTTCTTCGCCCTGGGCGGACATTCCCTGCTCGCCACCCAGGTCGTCGCCCGGATTCGCTCCATCTTCGACGTTGAGGTGCCCCTAGTAGCGATCTTCGAGGAGCCCACCATCGCGGCTCTGGCGGCCCGCGTGGCATCGGCCAAAGCCACCGGTATATCGGTCCAGCCTCCCCTTGTGCCGGTGGCGCGCGAGGCCTACAGGTACCCACTCGCAAAACGGAGTGGCCGCCCCAAGATATGATCGGGGTAAGCGCCCCCGGAGTAGGGGAGGCCCCACTCTCCCCGCACCCCTCGACCCGACACGCCCCATTCGTGTAGACGTAGCGACGGCTTGGCTACATAATGCCGAGCAGTTGGTCCAGATTGTGGTCCAGTTTGGACGGCGGTTTTCCGGTATTAGGGCTTCTCGGATACCCGAGCATCTCCGCCAACTCCCTAGGTCGTGGGTTAGAGTCCCACCGCCCTCATAGACTTGGCTTTCCCGCCCGTGACAAGCACCGGGGTAACCCCGGAATCTCGGAATGGGCGTGCGTCACGTCCCACCGATTCGGCTGGTTTAAACTCTCCCAGATGACAAGGATGAGAGAGCGAGGGAGGTGGGCCGGC
>DATKJJ010000228.1:0-3395 GCA_035543695.1 Gemmatimonadales bacterium
TGGCGACGGGGGTTCCGGCCACGGCCGCTGCGGGCTCGGGTATGGGCTCGGTGGCGAGTGGCGGGGCGTTTCCACCCATTGTGAGTCAACCCACCACCCCGCTCGATTCTCCGCTGGTTAACCGGCGAATGACCCCCCGGGAACGCCGCGAGGTACCCCGCCGGGTAGCCGACCGCTCGGTGGCCATGCGCAGCAGTTCGTCGTCCTGGGCCTGGCTCTGGATTCTACTGGCGGTGCTGGGTGGCGTGGGCGGCGCCCTCTACTACTTCGCGGTCCACGGATTTGCGCCGGTGGGAGTTGCCGCCGAGCCGGCGGACTCCCTGAAGGCTGCCGGTGACTCCGGCCAACGGGTCGATACCACGGCCGGTCAGATTATCGCTCCTCCCCGGGACACTGCAGCCTTACCCAACGCCTCGTCGACTCCTCCGCCGGATGCCGCGGCCGGCAAGCCGTCCAGGGATTCAGTGGCTGCAGGGTCGGCCGCGGCCAATGACGTAGTCGGACCGGTGGACAGCGGTGGCATCCGCCTGACCGGTCTGCCTCGCGGATCTACCGTCATGATCGATGAGCAACCGGTCACGCAGGCGCTTACCAAGCTTGCGCCGGGCCCTCATGCGCTCGCCATCTCGGCGCCGCGGTACAACTTCTACTCTGATACCATCGTGGTGCGCCCGGGCGCGGTCGAGGAGCTTGCCCCGCAGCTCACCCAGATCGGGGCTCCGCTACCCACCCAGCGCGAGGCCCGCCGCCAAGCCGAGCCGGGCTGTGTGCCGGGACCGGGCTACAACGCCGACGGCTCCTGCTTCGAGGAGCGGCCCAAACCGGTCAACCCTCCCTTTGTGGCACTCCCCCCGGATGCCCAGCCTTCACCTCGTCCATCTCTGCTGTGGGTCAAAGTCTCCGCCGAAGGAAGGACGGTGGACATCATGCGGCTCCGTCCCTCGAACGATCCAGCCTTCGAACGGGCGGTCCGTAATTTCGTGTGGACGGTTACCTGGCACCCGGCGCTGAAGGACGGGGCTCCGGTCGAGGGTTGGACCCAGATGTTGTTTCCACCTGCCCAGCAACAGTAAAGGGCTCTCGCTGCCCAGTATTCATCCCTCCGCCTTCGTCGCACCCACCGCTGCGGTGATGGGCGACGTAACGCTGGGCGAAAACACCAGCATCTGGTACCACGCCGTGGTGCGGGGCGACATGGCTCCGATCGTCATCGGCGCTCAATCCAATATCCAGGATGGTACGGTGGTCCATGTGGACGAGGGCGTGCCCTGCACCGTGGGAGCCCGGGTCGGCGTAGGCCACAGAGTCGTCCTCCATGGCTGCACGGTTGGGAATGACTGCCTCATTGCCATGGGCAGCGTCCTGCTGAACGGGGTCAGCATTGGAAACGGAAGCGTGGTTGCGGCGGGCGCGGTGGTGCCTGAAGGGATGCAGGTTCCGCCCCGGTCCCTCGTCATGGGGGTGCCCGGCCGCATCGTCCGCCAGGTGGATGCCGCTCTGGCAGAGCGGATCGCCGCCACCTGGAAGCACTACGTCGAGGAAGCCCGGGCTCACAAGGCCGGCCGGTATCCCCTCGCTTTTCTCCCCACCAATTCACCCTAATCCACTTGTCTACATCGGCTTTATATTTGTGATGTGAACAGCAGGATCGCCCGTATTGTCGGGCATTTTCTGCGGTATTGTCTCGGTCGGCCCGGGGTCCTAGCTTGCCCTTCCGTTTTCGGCCGGACCTCAGGGCCGGCTTTCTGAGACGCTACCCTTACCAGGCGGGGAGTTCATGAAATCGTCCACCCCACGGGACGCGGTCCGGCTTTCGCCCAATGCGATCACGGTGCTCGAGAAGCGCTATCTGCTGAAAGACGAGACCGGGACGCCAGTCGAAAGTCCGAGTGACCTGTTCCGCCGGGTGGCCAGAACTGTGGCCCAGGCCGATGCCCGCTACGGTGGATCGAGCGAACAGGTGGACCAGGTGGCCGCCGACTTCTTCGGCCTCATGGCCAACCGCCTTTTTGTGCCCAACTCCCCCACGTTGATGAACGCGGGCCGCCCTCTGGGGCAGCTGTCCGCCTGCTTCGTGCTTCCGGTGGACGACGCGCTCTCCAATGGCAAGAGCGGCATCTATGACACCCTGCGGGCCATGGCGCTGGTCCACCAGTCGGGGGGTGGCACCGGATTCAGCTTCTCCCGCCTTCGGCCCAAGAACGACATCGTGCGCTCCACCATGGGCGTGGCCTCCGGGCCGGTCTCCTTCATGTCGCTGTTCGACGCATCCACCGATGTGGTCAAGCAGGGCGGCACCCGGCGGGGCGCCAACATGGGCATTCTCCGGGTCGACCATCCGGACATCCTGGAGTTCATCACCTGCAAGGACGACACAACCAAGATCACCAACTTCAACATCTCGGTTGCCGTCACCGATGCGTTCATGGCTGCGGTAGAAGCCGATGGGCTCTACGATTTGATCCATCCCAAGACCGGCGAGGTCGGCGGCCAGCTCAAGGCCCGCGAAGTCTGGCAGCTGATCATCCACGGTGCCTGGAAGACGGGCGAGCCAGGCGTGTTCTTTATCGATCGCGCCAACGACTACAACCCGGTCCCCCATCTGGGTGCCTACGAGGCTACCAACCCCTGCGGGGAGCAACCGCTGCTGCCTTACGACGTCTGCAATTTGGGGTCGATCAATCTGGGCGCGTTGGTCAAAGAGGACGGGAAAGGCGGGAAGGAGATCGATTGGGATGAGCTCCGGCGCGTGGTGCACCTCTCCACCCACTTCCTGGAGAACGTGATCGACGCCAATCAGTATCCGCTGCCGGAAATCACCGACCTGGCCCAGCGGATCCGCCGGATTGGGCTGGGGGTCATGGGCCTGGCCGACGTCTTCGTGAAGCTGGGCGTGCCGTACGATTCAGACGACGGGGTAGCCCTCGGCCGGAAGATCCAGCGGTTCGTGGACGAGGAGGGGAAGCGGGAATCCGAGCGGCTCGCAGCCCAGCGGGGAACGTTCCCCGAATGGGAGCAAAGCATCTGGGGTCCGGACCAGACCTGCGCTCGCAACGCCCAGGGCGAACGGGTTCGACCCATGCGGCGGCTCCGGAACTGCAACGTCACCACGGTGGCCCCCACCGGCACGATCTCCATCATCGCCGGGTGCAGCTCCGGCATCGAGCCCCTCTTTGCCGTCGCGTTCATGCGCAATCAGGCCGGGGTCCTCATGCCCGACGTGAATGAGGATTTCATCGCCATCGCCAAGGCGGAGGGCTGGTACTCGGACGAGCTGATGCGGAAGATCGCGGAGACCGGCCACATCGATTTCCCCGAGGTTCCGGCCAAGTGGCAGCGAGTCTTCGTCACCGCCAACGCCATCAAGCCCGAGTGGCACATCCGGATGCAGGCTG
>DATKJJ010000229.1:0-2015 GCA_035543695.1 Gemmatimonadales bacterium
AGCTCGCCGATCAGGGAATCGGCCTGGGCCCAGATGCCCACTGCCTGGTCCACGAAGCTGACCTTGCGAAAACGCCGGAAGAACGTGGCCATTCGCTCGATGTCCTGAGGGTGATTCCGCCCCAGGAGGAATCCCACCTTCACGCGCCACGGGTCGGGATCGGGGCTTTCGAGCTGTAACCTGGCTTCGCGATCACCCAGTGGAACCGTCAGGTTCTTTCTGTACGCGGCGTACTCTGCTGGATCGGAGTTGCGGGCGTACCGGATCAGATGATAGACCGCATCCTTCTGCGCCTTCGACCAGAAGCCCTCGCCCCCCACGTAGGCGCGGGCCGAAGACAGCGTTTCGAATCCGAGGTAGGTGAGGCCAAGCAGGGAGGCGACGACCGCGCCGAGAATCAGGAGGCCGAGAATCGCCTGACGCTCCGGGGAGCCGAGACGCGAAACGCGGCCAGACAGCAGGTCCAGAGTTGCCTCCAGCTAGAGTGGGGCTTGCCGCTCTACCATACCGCGCGCTGGGCGCAGTGTCACGCGTCAGGCTTTCAGATAGACCTCTCCGCCACTGGCCCGGAACTCCTCGGCCTTTCGAGCCATCTCGGCCGCCGCGTAGTCCCGCACTTCATGAGTGATCTTCATGGAACAGAACTTCGGCCCGCACATCGAGCAGAAGTGGGCCAGCTTGGCGCCTTCCGCGGGTAGGGTCTCGTCGTGAAAGGCTCGCGCTGTGACGGGATCAAGTGACAGGTTGAACTGGTCCTCCCACCGGAACTCGAATCGCGCTTTGCTGAGGGCATCGTCCCAGGCGCGCGAATACGGGTGACCCTTGGCCAGGTCCGCGGCGTGCGCGGCGATCTTGTACGCGATGACGCCGGCCTTCACATCGTCCCGGTCCGGCAAGCCGAGGTGCTCCTTCGGCGTAACGTAGCAGAGCATGGCGGTACCGTACCAGCCGATCATCGCGGCGCCGATGGCGCTCGTGATGTGATCGTAACCCGGAGCGATGTCGGTGGTCAGCGGGCCCAGCGTGTAGAACGGAGCCTCGCCGCACCACTCCAGCTGCTTGTCCATGTTCTCCCGGATCAAGTGCATCGGAATGTGGCCCGGCCCTTCGTTCATGACCTGGACCTCATGCTCCCAGGCGATCCGGGTGAGCTCGCCCTGGGTACGAAGCTCCGCAAACTGGGCTTCGTCATTCGCATCGGCGATGGAGCCGGGGCGGAGCCCGTCGCCAAGAGAGAACGAAACGTCGTATGCCCGCATGATTTCGCAGATCTCGCGGAAGCGGGTATAGAGGAAGCTCTCGGTGTGGTGGGCCAGGCACCATTTGGCCATGATCGATCCGCCGCGGGAGACGATACCGGTCACCCGCCCCGCGGTGAGCGGCACGTAGCGCAGCAGCACTCCGGCGTGCACCGTGAAGTAGTCCACGCCCTGTTCCGCCTGCTCGATCAGCGTATCCCGGTAAATCTCCCAGGTCAGATCCTCTGCCACGCCGCCCGCTTTCTCGAGCGCCTGGTAGATCGGTACGGTACCGATGGGCACCGCCGAGTTGCGGATGATCCATTGCCGGGTCTCGTGGATGTTCTTGCCAGTCGAAAGATCCATCACGGTATCGGCACCCCAGAGGGTCGCCCAGCGCAGCTTTTCGACCTCCTCATCGATGCTGCTTGCCACCACCGAGTTTCCGATGTTGGCGTTGATCTTCACGTGAAAGTTGCGGCCGATGATCATCGGCTCGAGCTCCGGATGGTTGATGTTGGCGGGTATAATTGCCCTGCCCCGGGCGACTTCCTGCCGGACGAAATCGGCCGGCAAACCCTCGCGAATCGCGACGAACTCCATCTCCGGGGTGATGTCCCCCCGGCGAGCGAAATGGAACTGGGTCACCCCGCCTCGTCCCCGGTACACCTGGCGATACAGACTGCGGGGGATCAGCCCGCCCTCACTGCTGTCCGGCTCACCTACCCTCTCCACATCCCGCTCCATGATCCAGGTGGCTCGCAATGCCGGAATTCC
>DATKJJ010000230.1:0-7734 GCA_035543695.1 Gemmatimonadales bacterium
ATCTATCCCGCGGCCAATCGCCAGCTCTATGAGCGGGTGTCGGCGGAAGGACTGCTCCTCAGCGAATTTGCCCCGGGAGAGCGGCCCCACGCCGGAAGCTTCCCCCGGAGGAACCGGCTGATCAGCGGGTTGTCCCGGGTCACCGTAGTGATCGAGGCGGCGGTGGGCTCGGGGGCGCTCATCACCGCCGGAACCGCGCTGGATCAGGGCAGGGAAGTGATGGCGGTACCGGGCAACATCACCAGCCCCGTCTCGGAGGGCACCAACCGGTTGATCCGGGACGGGGCAACGCCGCTCATCGAGGCCAGCGACCTGCTGCAGCATTTTCTCGACCTCGGAACCCCGTCGGCCAAAGGGAATGCGGTTCCCCCGAACCAACCGGCCTTGCCGGAGACCTTGTCGGCTGTGGAAAGAGAAGTGGCCGAGCTAATTGGCGGACAGCCGTTGCACCCGGACCAGCTGGCAACTCGATGTGGCCGGCCGATTGGTGATGTGCTGGGGATCTTGTGTGGGCTGGAGATCGCTGGGGTGGTAGAGCAGGGCCCCGGCCGGGTGTTCCGCCGAGTAGAGCGCAGCCACCTGTCATCCTGAGCGAAGACCTGTCATCCTGAGCGAAGCGAAGGATCTAGGGAACGACCAGCGACCAACCTTGGATGGGAGGATCTCGCATCCGGCTGGTTCCGAACTTGTCAGGCAGATCCTTCGCTACGCTCAGGATGACAACGGTACCCTCAGGACGGCAGCCGTACGCTCAGGATGACACCGCAGCCTAGATTCCAGGCATGCACGTGTACATCCACGTCCCCTTTTGCGCCCGGCGCTGCAGCTACTGCGACTTTGCCATCGCAGTGAGGCGGGAGGTCCCGTCCGCCGCGTATACCCAGGCGATCCTCACTGAATGGACCCTGTGGTTGGAGGATCCGGTCTGGGATGAATCGCCGGTCATCGAGACCATCTACTTCGGTGGAGGCACACCGTCGCGGGTCTCGCCCGAGTCCATCGCCCAACTGCTCGACCGCCTGACCCACCACCGGCCACGTGCGGCCGACGCAGAGATCACGCTCGAAGCCAACCCCGATGACGTGACTCTTCCCGCAGCGGCCTCATGGCGAGCCGCCGGGGTGAACCGGATTTCGTTGGGAGTACAATCGTTCAATCCCGCCGTGCTCCAGTGGATGCACCGGGTCCATACGGCCGAGCAGGTGCCCGCGGCGGTGGAGGCGCTTCGTTGCGCCGGATTTCAGGATCTCTCTCTCGATCTGATCTTCGGCCTGCCGGGCGACTTGGCCAGGGACTGGGAGGCAGACCTGGACCGCGCGTTCGGTCTGGAGCCGGAGCATCTCTCGCTCTACGGCCTCACGGTCGAGCCCCACACCGTGCTGGGCCACAGGGCGGGCAGGGGCGAGCTGACTCCGGTGGACGAGGAGCGCTATGCGGCGGAGTTTCTGACGGCCCATCAGGCGCTCTCCGCCCGGGGCTACGAGCATTATGAGGTCTCCAACGCCGCGCTGCCCGGACACCACGCCCGCCACAACTCCGCGTACTGGAGGCGAGCCCCCTTCATTGGACTGGGACCCTCGGCCCACAGCGGTTTCGGCCGGGAGCGCCGGTGGAACATCAGAGAATGGGCCGAGTACGAGCGCGCGCTGCAGAGCGGAGGCTCGCCTCTGGCCGGCCGGGAGGAGCTGGACCAATCGGCCATCCGGTTGGAGGAGCTGTACTTGGGGCTTCGGACCAGAAACGGGGTGCCGGAGCAGCACATTCCCTCGGCCCTCCGGAGCGCCTGGATCGGCAGCGGGTGGGCGGAGCTTCAGGGTGGCCGGATCCGGCTCACGCCGGAAGGATGGCTCCGTTTGGACGCCCTGGCAGCCTCCATCTAGATTTCTTCCATGCCGCTATCAGAGCAGTTGAGCGAGCGCGAGCTTCGGGTGCTCGAGGCCGTGGTGCAGACGTATATCGAGACCGCCGAGCCGGCGGGCAGTCAGACGATTGCCCGGAGGTTCGGTCTGGGCGTCTCTCCGGCCACGATTCGCAACACCATGAGCGAGCTGGAGGACAAGGGCTTCCTGTTTCATCCGCATACCTCCGCCGGGCGGATCCCGACGGACCGGGCCTACCGTGTCTATGTGGACGCGATCATGCGGCTGTCTCCCCCGAGCCACGAGCAGCAGCACACCCTGCGGGCCGAGCTGGCGGTTCCCCGCAGTGCGGTAGAGGAGATCCTCCGACGAGCTGCCCAGGTACTCGGGGTTCTGACCCAGGAGCTGGGCGTGGCGGTGGCCCCGGCTCTGGATCAGGTCGTGCTGGAGCGACTCGAGCTGGTACAGGTCAGCTCCGAACGCCTGCTCCTCGTGTTCAACCTCCGGAGCGGCGTGGTGCGCACCATTTTCGTGGAAGTCCCTCGCCTGGTGGCTCCCAGCGCGGTGCAGCAGGTGGCGCAGATTCTCAATCAGCGGCTGGCCGGACACACCCTCAAGGATATTCGGGCGACGCTTTCCGAGCGGCTACGCGACTGCGGTGGCCAGGACGATCGCGAGCTGCTGAATATCTTCATCGCCGAGGGCGATGGTCTCTTCGATCTGTCCCACGACGAGAGTGGAGTGGTGCTGGGCAGCGCCCAGATGCTGGCGGACCAGCCCGAGTTCGCCTCCAATGCCCGGATGCGCGAGCTCCTCCGGCTGACTGAGGGACGCGATCTCCTGAAACAGGCGTTGGAATCACGCCGGCAGCGGGGGCTCTCCGTTACCATCGGGGCTGAAAATCCCGATGCCAGGCTCAGCGACTTTACCCTGGTCACCTCCTCCTATGAGGCTGGCAGCCTCAAAGGTGTGATCGGAGTGATGGGCCCTACCCGCATGCCGTACGACAAAATCATCGGCCTGGTGGAGCACACCAGCCGTCTGGTGGAAGGATTGCTGGAGTGAGCGAATTCTACTCCCTGCTCGGGGTTGCCCGGGACGCTTCCGAAGCCGAGATCAAGAAGGCCTACCGGAAGCTGGCGATGGAATACCATCCCGACCGGAACTCGTCGCCAGAGGCAGAGGCCAAGTTCAAAGAGATCACCGAGGCGTACGAGATCCTGCGCGATCCGCAGAAACGCGCTGGGTACGACCGCTACGGCAAGGCCGGCATCGGCGGAGCTGCCGGTGGCTATGGCTTCCACCACGTGGATTTGAGCGAAGCGCTGAACATCTTCATGCGCGACTTCGGAGCCATGGGTGGCCTCGAGGGGCTTTTCGGAGGCCGGCGCACCAGGGCTGAAGAGCGCCGGGGCCAGGACATTCGGGTGACCGTGCGGCTCACGCTGCAGGAGGTTGCCCTCGGCGCCAAGAAGACGGTAAAGCTCAAGAGTTTGGAGCGATGTACCACCTGCGAAGGTACCGGGGCCAAGCCGGGGACCAAGTCGACCACTTGCGGCACCTGCAACGGGAGCGGCGAGGTCCGTCGTGCCACCCGCAGCATGTTTGGCCAGTTCATCTCAGTGGCGCCGTGTCCCACCTGTGGCGGTGAGGGCACCGTCATCCGCGAGACCTGCGAAGTCTGCCGGGGCGAAGGCCGGGTGCGGGGCGACCGCACCGTGACCGTGGACATTCCCGCCGGCGTGTCCACCAACAACTATCTCACGCTCCGGGGGCAGGGTGCGGCCGGTCCCCGCAACGGCCCTAGCGGCGACCTCCTGGTGATGCTGGACATAAAGGAGGACGACCGGTTCGAGCGGCAGGGCGACGACCTGATCTTCGATCTTCCGCTCTCCTTCTCGCAAGCGGCCCTCGGCGGTGAGCACGAGGTGCCAACGCCGTACGGCGAGGAACGGCTTCGCATTCCTGCCGGCACTCAGCCGGAGACGGTGCTCCGGCTTCGGGGGAAGGGGCTTCCGATTCTGGGACAGGACAGTAAGGGAGATCTCCTGGTGCGAGTACATGTCTGGACACCGGAGCGTATCACGGACGAGCAGGAGCGGCTCTTCCGCGAGCTGGCCAAGCTGGAAGGAGAGGCACCCAAGCGCGCGCCCGGCTTCTGGTCCAAGCTCAAGGAGGCGCTGGGAGCATGAGCTGGTGGGCCATCGACGTTCGGACGCCAGTGGACCGCAGAGAGATACTGGGTGCCTGGCTGGTGGCCCGAACCGGACAGGCGGTGGAAGAGCGAGATGATGGGACGCTGGTGGCCTTTGCGCCCGACGAGGACACGGCCGTTGCCCTGGTTCGCGAGTTGGGCCAGAGCGGCGACGGACCGCTAGAGACCGAACGCCATCCGGTCGAGGCGGAGGACTGGTCCACCCGCTGGCGTGAAGGACTCGGCCCCCGCCGGCTGGGCCGGCTCACGATCGTCCCATCCTGGTTGCCCCAGGCCTCGGATCCCGACCCGCTTACCGTCGTGCTCGACCCGGAAACCGCGTTCGGCAGCGGCGAGCATGGATCGACCCGCGCGGCGCTGGCCCTGCTGAGCCGGTTGGTCGAACCGGGAGACCGGGTGCTCGATCTGGGGAGCGGCAGTGGCATCCTTACGATTGCCGCCATCAAGCTCGGCGCAGCCAGTGCGATCGGCATCGAGGTCGACGCCGAAGCGAACGAGGTGGCCTATCGCAATGCTGCCCGAAATGGGGTGGCGCAACAGGTGGAGTTTCTCGAGGGTGACGCCGAAATCCTGGCGCCTCTGGCCGGCCCCGCCGATCTCCTGCTCTCCAATATTCTGCGGATGGTCAACACCACCCTCCTGCCGGTGATCGCCAGATCGCTTCGGCCGGGGGGTGTGGCCATCTTCTCCGGAATGGAGCAGGACGAGGCGTACCAGTTCCGCGGCGATCTCGCCGCCGCCGGATTTCGCCAGCTCCAGGAGACACTCGACGCCGGCTGGTGGGGGGTGGCTGCCGAGCGCCCGGAATGAAGGTGGTGATTGGGCCGGGCAGCGGGGCGGGTGCCCTCTGGGCGGTGGGGCAGCGGGTCGGCCTGGATGAACATGAGGCACATCACCTCAAGGTGAGGCGCGCTCGGGATGGTGAAACCGTAGAGGTTTTGGACGGCGCTGGACTCACGGGCACGGGGATCCTGGTCCAATCAGGGCGGGGGTGGCTGGTGGAGGTTCGCAAGGCGGAGATGCAGCTGCCTCCGGCGCCCCTCACGCTCGCCGTTGCCATGGGCGACCGGGATCGGTTTTCCTGGATGGTGGAGAAATCGGTCGAGCTGGGAGTGACCAGAATCGTTCCGCTCCAGAGCGAGCGCACTGCAGGCGTGGCCACCCGGCTGAAGGACGTTCACCTCGACCGGCTCCGCCGCTCGGCGATGGACGCGATCAAACAGTGCGGCGCCGCCTGGGTCCCGGCCATCGATGCTCCGAGAACGTTTGCCGCATTCGCGAGGGAACCGGTGAGTGGCACGGCGTGGCTGGCGGATGAGTGCGGTGCTCCGGCGCCCTCCTCGCTGAACGAGGGTGCGGTCTCGGTGATCATCGGGCCGGAGGGCGGACTGACCTCCAGTGAACAGGAGACTGTAGTCGGGGCAGGCTACCAGCTCGTGAGCCTGGGCCTCCATACTCTTCGCTTCGAGACCGCAGCTGTTGCTGCCGCTGCAGCGGTAACCCACGCCAGGATGCGGAGCGCCCATGGCTGATTGCCTGTTCTGCCGGATTGTGGCTGGAGAGATTCCCGCCGCGATCGTCAAGCGTTCGGATGAAGCGCTGGCCTTTCGAGACATCGATGCCAAGGCGCCGGTGCACCTGCTGGTGATTCCCACCAAACACGTGGCGGCAGTCCGGGATGCCAAGGGCGCCGATGGCGAGCGATTGCTCGGCCGGCTCCTTGCCTTTGCCGCCGAGATCGCTGCCGAGCAAGGTCTCGACCGGGATGGCTACCGGATTGTGACGAACACGGGAAGGAATGCCGGCCAGAGCGTTGATCATCTGCACCTGCATCTGCTCGGTGGAAGAAAACTGACGTGGCCTCCGGGGTGAGGATCTTGAGCTCGACGTGGGTAGGCACCCGGGTCATCCTGAGCGAAGCGAAGGATCCGAAGCCAACCCTTGATCTGCTTTTCACGAGCGATCGCATCGCGAGCAGTATCTGTAGTTTCCGCATATACCAGCCGGGTAATTCCATAGCGTCGCGTAAACCCAGGAATCAATCCCGATTTATGTTGCCACACTCGCCGATTCAAGTCACTCGTCACTCCCACGTATAGCCGTCGAGTGCGGCTGGCCAGGATGTAAACCGAGAACTGTCGGGACTGCATGGCGGGCCGATCCTTCGCTTCGCTCAGGATGACGCTGACTCGCACCATTTTTGCTCTAGATACCTTTTTACAACGGACCGACTAAATGCGAGCCGTTCCGTCTTGCCTCGCATCTTCGGCTCCTCTAAATTTTCCAACTTCTTCGCATTTCTGCCCTTATCGGGCCGAGAGGGGTGAGTAAGCGAATGCCAGAGGTCATCATTCACGATGACGAGAGCTTCGAGCGGGCACTAAAACGGTTCAAGAAGAAGTGCGAAAAGGCCGGAATTCTGTCGGATCTTCGGAAGCACCGTCACTTCGAAAAGCCGAGCGAAAAGCGGAAGCGGAAAATGAACGCCGCAGTCCGCAAGACCCGCCATGGTCCCCGTGTCCCCCGCGTCTGACCTCGCCGCAACCCTGCGCGCTGCTTTGAACGCCGCGCGTAAGGCGCAGGATAAAGTACGCACCCTGGTCCTCGGTACGATCCTGGCCAACCTGAAGAATCGCGAGATTGAGCTCCGCCGGCCCGCCACCGACGATGAGGTGATCGATGTCCTCCGGAAGGGCATCAAGATCCGCCGGGAAGCTGTGGAGCAGTACGCCTCCCGGCCGGATCTGGCCGAGGCCGAAGGGGCCCAGATCAAGATTCTAGAGGAGTTTCTGCCCCCAGCGGTGGACCCGGAGGAGATTCGCGCCGCGGTCCGCAGTGCCATCAGCGCTGGGGCCAAAGACATCGGGAAGGTCATGTCGCAGGTGTTACCCAAGTACAAGGGACGGGCCGACGGAAAGTTGATCAACCAGATTGTCCGTGAGGAGCTACAGGCCGGCTGATGACGCAGGTGGAATTTCTTTCTCCCGACGGGGTGCCGGCCCAGATGAAGGGCGGCACCCCGTCGCCGTTGCCGGAGGCGCAGATTGCCGATGCGCTGGAGACCATCGAGTTCGAAGCGGTGCTCGATCTGGTCGCCGATCACGCAGTGGGCCCGCTCGGCGCCGCGCGGGTGAGGAGCCGGCGCCCCACGTCAGGCTTGGACTGGATTCGGGCCGAGCTGGACCGGGTGGGCGAGGTGGCCGGTCTCCTTCGCCGGGGGGACGGATTGGTCTCCGAAGCGATCCCCGACGTCACCCAGGTTCTCGGGCGCCTTCGGATCCAGGGAAGCGTGCTTGAAGGCGTTGACCTGGTCGCCCTGCTCCAGGTTCTCCGAGCCGCCCGTGCGGTGCACGCGGATCTCGAGCGAATTGCCCCGCTGGCGCCACTCAGCGCTGAGCTGCTGCGTCCGTTGCCGGAAAAGACGCTGGAGCGTAGGCTGGATCAATCCGTGGACCCGGATGGAAACCTGCTCGACACGGCGAGTCCGCGTCTGGCCGCCGCCCGGAGGGAAGTCCAGGCCGCCCGACAACGTCTGCTCCGCAGGCTCGATACCCTGCTTCGCGGCCTGGAGAGCGGGTCGACCCCTTCGGACGCCTCGGTCACGGTGCGGGGAAACCGCTACGTCATTCCGGTCCGGCGCGATTCCCGGAGCCGGCCCCC
>DATKJJ010000231.1:0-6369 GCA_035543695.1 Gemmatimonadales bacterium
CGCAAGGACACCACCGAGATACGTCGCTTTCTGCTGCAAGCCGGCTACACCGACCCCAACGCGGTATCGATCTATTGGGCAACCCGGGTTGGATTGGCATTCGGGCTGCCCATCGCAGGCCTGCTGCTCCTGCCGCTGCTAGGAGCAGGCCGAACTCAGGTGATGCTGGGACTCGTCTGGCTGGGTACAATCGGATGGATCGGCCCCACGTTCTTCGTCCGGAGCCGCCTCAAGGCTCGGCAAAAGGAGGTGCAGCTGGCCCTGCCGGACATGCTGGATATGCTGGTGGTCTGCGTGGAGGCCGGCCTGGGGCTCAATCAGGCGCTGGTACGAGTGGCCGATGAAATTGATCATGTGAGCACGGTGATGAGCGAACAGCTCACCATGGTCAACCTGGAGATGCGGGCGGGCACTCCCCGCGATGAGGCACTGAAGAACTTTGCGGAACGCACCGGGGTGGCAGACATTCGATCTCTGGTCAGCATGCTGGTGCAGACCGACCGCTTTGGAACCTCCGTCGCAGATGCTTTGCGGGTCCATTCGGACACGATGCGGACGAAGCGGCGCCAGCGGGCAGAGGAAGCCGCGGCCAAGACCACTATCAAACTGGTCTTCCCGCTGGTGCTCTTCGTCTTTCCGGCGATGTTCGTCGTGGTGCTGGGCCCAACGGCAATCGCGCTGTACCGGACGTTCAGCAAGCTGTAATGCGTCTGGTCAGGGTATTGAACGCACGGCAGAATCGGGAGCTGGGGAGCCGGATTGGGCTGGCAGACGGCTGGTTGACGAGGCTCAGGGGCATGCTCGCCCGGCCCATGCCCCAGAGGGGAGAAGGGCTCCTGCTGACACCTTGCAGATCGATCCACATGGTGGGCATGCGCTATCCGCTCGACGTGGCATTCCTCGACCGGACCGGCGCCGTGGTCGCCATTTACGCCTCAGTCGCACCGGGCCTGACAACCCGGGGGCACCGGAAGGCGGCACACGCGCTGGAGCTTCCCGCTGGCTCGCTGGAGGAATCAGGTACCATGGTGGGCGACGTTCTGGTGTGGTCCGAGCTCCCCGAGGCGCAGAGACTGGAGACAGCATCGTGAGTGCCATCCCGGTGATTGCGAGCGCGCCAGAGGCAACTGAATCGTCTTCCATACCGCCCAGCCCGGAGAAGCTGGCCGACACCGGTCTGTCTGGCGATTCAGTGCGTGACCTGCTGCTCAAGGTGCTCTACGTGCAGGGCTCCAGGAACGGCCAGTACCTGGCGGATTTCCTGCGCCTGCCCTTTCCACTGGTGGATGAAGAGCTGCTCACGCTGCAGCAGCGCCGTTTCATCGAGGTTCGTGGCACCACGGCACCCCATCGGGGCAGCTATCTGTTCGACCTGGGAAACGAAGGTAGAGATCGTGCCCGAGAGGCGCTGGAGGCCAGCCAGTACGTCGGACCAGTGCCGGTACCTCTCTCCCAATACCGCCACTGGATCCACGCCCAATCGATTCAACTGGCCCATATCACACAAGACTCGCTGCAGGCGGGATTCAGTCACCTGGTGCTGAATCAGTCGATCTTCGAGGACCTGGGGCCGGCGGTCAATTCCTCGAAGTCGATCTTCCTGTATGGACATCCCGGCAACGGCAAAACCGCGATTGCGGAAGCCATAGCCGACATGCTGGGCGGTGTGCTCTACCTGCCGTATGCCGTAGATATCGACGGACAGATCATGCAGGTGTTTGACCCGGTGCATCACCAGGAGATCGCGGACGAGGACAACGTCCTCGGGATTGAGTCGCTGTGGAAGAGCGGACCGAGCTACGACCGGCGGTACGCCCGGGTGCGGCGCCCGGTGGTCCTCACCGGCGGGGAACTCACCCTGGACCAGCTCGACCTGCGATACGATCCGTTCACCAAGCTGTATCAGGCTCCGTTCCAGGTGAAGGCCAACGGCGGCGTCCTCATCGTCGACGACTTCGGCCGCCAACGGGTACCCCCGCGCGACCTGCTCAACCGGTGGATCGTGCCGCTGGAAAAACGGATCGATTACCTGACTCTCCATACCGGCGGCAAGTTCCCGGTGCCGTTCGACTGCCTTCTGATATTCGCCACGAACCTCGATCCTGCGGAGTTGGTCGAGGAGGCCTTTCTCCGGCGCATTCATTACAAAATCGCGGTCGTCGATCCCACCCGGGCGCAGTACGAGCAGATCTTCCAGCGGGTGTGCGTCGCCCGCGGCCTGAGCTACGACCCCGGCGCGGTCGAGCACATCTTCACCGAGTTCTACCAGCGCGGAATTCCTCCGCGGGGTTGTCATCCGCGTGACATCATCGCCCACGTAGAAGACATCGCGAAGTACCGGGAAATTCGCCCGCAACTCACCACCGACCTGGTGGATCGGGCTTGCCGGTCCTACTTCCTCGAGAGTGGGTCTGCATGACGGGAGTGAAGCCGGGCGCAACTCCAGACCCGTTCAAGCCGGAGGTGCCGACCGAGCCATTGCGCCGGCAGATGCACGAGCTGGAGCGGGGCCTCTCCCTTCGCCTCGAGGAGCAGTCTCGCGAAAACCGGCGACTCCGCCGTTTGTGGATGGGTACGGTGGTGACCGGCGCACTTCTGCTGGGCTTGGCCACTGCTCTGGTCATCGTGTCCGCTCGCCATGGTCTCCCCGGAACCGTGGCCGACGTGCTCGAGGCCCGGCAATTTCTGCTGCGGGATGCGAACGGGGCCGTTCGGGGTACCTGGGGCACCGCCAACAACGGCTCGATGCAGCTCACTCTCCAAACTCCTGGAAGCAAGGCCGGCCTGAGCCTCACGTCGATGGCCGACGGTGCATCCGGAATCACGGTCCGCGACTCCGCGGGCCGCTCTCGCGCCGTACTCGGCCTGCTCCCGGATCAGACCGTGAGCATGCTCTTCGCTGACGAGAACGGAACCACGCGCACGGTTCTGAGTTTGGTTCGAGGTGGGTCATCCACCCTGGTGTTTGCCGACCGAAGTGGGGATGCCAAGGTCGGTATGGGGGTGGATGCCCGGGGCCAGAGCACCCTGACCCTACCCGAGCCGCCCGAGAGCCGAGTTGAAACACCGACTCCTGAAGAGTCGGCCCGCCCCGACTCCTCCCCGGCCAGAGCCGAGCCGAAAACAACTCCGTCTCGGCCGTAACGGTTTCGCGACAGTATCTAGCCGGCCGGGAGGTCGGCAGGTAAGTTGTGCAAGAGTTTTCACCGTACGGTGTGCCGTCCCTCCCGAGGACCTCATCGACTAGCTGTAGTACCCGTGCGACACTGCATCTCTGCCGGAACGGGTGACGGCTGGTACGATCCGCTGGTGACAGGGTGCCTTCAACGGTATAGAAGATGCCCTGCCGAGGTCACGCGGATGAGCCTTTGTTGTCAAGGGTCGGCACCCACCCTCAACTAGAGCAGGATCATGCGCATCCTTGTAACCGGTGGCGCCGGCTTCATCGGCTCTCACCTCTGCGAACGCCTCCTGACAGAGGGCCACCACGTCGTCTGCCTGGACAACTTCTTCACCGGTCGTCGAGAGAATATCGAGCACCTGCTCGAGAACGAGCAGTTCCAGACGCTCCGGCACGACGTGACCGAGCCGCTCTTCATCGACGTAGACCAGATTTACAACCTGGCCTGCCCGGCTTCGCCGATTCACTACCAGTACAACCCGGTCAAAACCGTCAAATCGAACGTGGTGGGCACCATCAATATGCTGGTGCTGGCCAAGCGCCTCCGAGGTCGCATTCTTCAGGCGTCGACCTCCGAGGTGTATGGCGACCCCACGGTGCATCCTCAGACCGAGAGCTATTGGGGCAACGTCAATCCTATCGGTCCCCGCTCGTGCTACGACGAGGGCAAGCGCGTAGCCGAAACCCTGATGATGGACTACCATCGGCAGGACAAGATCGATATCCGCATTGCCCGGATCTTCAATACCTACGGTCCCCGGATGGCGGAGAACGACGGCCGGGTAGTCTCTAATTTCATCGTGCAGGCGCTGCGGGGTCAGGAGCTGACCATCTACGGCTCCGGGGGACAGACCCGCTCTTTCTGCTACGTAGACGAGCTGGTCGACGGACTGATCCGGCTCATGGCCGCCGAAGGCCGCCATGAGCCCGTGAACCTCGGAAATCCGGTCGAGTTCACCATCCGTGAGCTGGCGGAGGAGGTCTTCCGCATTGTCGGCGGCAATCCCCGGGTGACCTACCGCCCCCTGCCCCAGGACGATCCTACCCAAAGAAAGCCGGATATCACCCGCGCTCGAGAGTGGCTCGGCTGGGAACCGAAAATTGCCCTGAGCGAGGGCCTGACGCGCACGGTGGAGTACTTCCGCCAGCATGCTGCCCGCGGCATCAAGGCGGGACGGGCATTTGGTGAGGTGGCCGCCATTCGATCACTGCACAGCGAGTAGTCGCTTCCCCGGCCCAGAAGCTCTCCTTGGGCCGGGCACCGCAGGGTCCTTTCGTACTATATTCCGCGCCGGTTCAGCCACGGCGCACCCGCCAGGCTACCCATCCACTTTTGGGCGGTACCCGCCCGATGCCCCGCTGAGGAATGTCGATTAAATCCGACCGCTGGATCCGCCGGATGGCCCATGAGCACCGGATGATCGAACCGTTTGTCGATGGCCAGGTGCGCGAAGGCGCCATATCGTACGGGGTTTCCTCCTACGGCTACGACATGCGAGTCGCTCCCGAGTTCCGCATCTTTACCAACGTGCTGTCCGCGGTGGTGGACCCCAAGCACTTCGACGACCGGAGCTTCGTCAAATTCGACGGGGACGTCTGCATCGTGCCGCCCAACAGCTTCGCGCTGGCCCGATCGGTGGAGTACTTCCGCATTCCCCGGAACGTGTTGACCATCTGCCTGGGGAAATCCACCTACGCCCGCTGCGGCATCATCACCAACGTGACTCCGTTCGAGCCGGAGTGGGAAGGCTTTGTCACCCTGGAGATCAGCAATACCACTCCCCTGCCCGCCAAGATTTACGCCAACGAAGGGATCTGCCAGGTCCTCTTCTTCGAGGCCGATGCGGACGACGTTTGCGAGACGAGCTATGCCGACAAGAAGGGCAAGTACCAGAAGCAGACCGGGGTGACCCTGCCCAAGCTCTAACCACGACGCCCGTATGCGTTCTGTAGTGTCCATCCCGCTCCTGCTCATGCTGCCGGTCGCCCTGCTGGGTCAGGGTAACCCGACGGCTCAGCAGTCGGATTCTCCCGCACCGATTCAGACGGCACGGCCGCTGACACTCCCTACCCTCCGGCCTCCGGTCGCCGACACCGGGATCTTCAGTCCGCTGCGCCTCCCTCCCGGCAACGAGATCCGCCGGCCCAATGGGAGCCCGGGACCGAAGTACTGGCAGCAGCGGGTGGATTACCAGATACGGGCAACCCTGGACACCTCGGCCAAACGGCTCACCGGGTCCGAGATCATTCAGTACAGCAACAACTCTCCCGACACACTCGGATTCCTCTGGCTTCAGCTGGATCAGAATCTGTTTCGTACCGGCAGCACCGGGTCGTTGCTGTTCGCCTCCGAGAGCCGGTTTGGCGGAGCCGGGTTTTCTGGCGGGTTCGAGATCGATTCCATTCTCCAGTGCAGCACCCCGCAGGAACCGGCAGCGGGAGCGCAGCCGGCCCGACGCAAGCGCCGGGCGAAGGCTCCGGCCAAGGCTCAGCCTCGATGCGGATCGTCGCCGCTGAAAACCCGGGTGGACGACACCATGATGTACCTGGAGCTGGCCAGCCCATTGCCTCCCGGGGGCAAGACCATTCTGGAGTTGACCTACGGCTTCAACATTCCGGAGCACGGGGCCGACCGGATGGGCCGGGATGGCAGCTTGTACGAGATCGCCCAGTGGTATCCCCGGTTGGCGGTCTACGACGACGTGCACGGCTGGAATACCGATCAATATCTCGGTCAGGGCGAGTTCTATCTCGAGTACGGCAATATCGAGTATGAGGTGACGGTTCCGGCCGGGTACATCGTAGCCGGAACCGGCGTTCTGCTGAATCCGGCTGATGTCCTGACCGCGGCCCAGCGGGGCCGCCTGGCCACGGCCCTCAAGTCCGACACCACGATCCACATCGTCACGGCGCCTGAGCTGAGCTCGGGGGCCGCACGTCCGGTCAGAGAAGGATCGCTCACCTGGCGCTTCAAGGCCGACAATGTTCGGGACGCAGCCTGGGCGGCCTCACCCGATTACTTGTGGGACGCCGCGCGCTGGGAGGGAGTCCTGGCGCAGGCGTACTACCGTGCGAGCGCGGTGGACACCTGGAAGGACGCTGCCAAGATGAGCCGCTTTTCCATCCAGGAGTACAGTACCCGCTGGTTCAGCTATCCCTATCCGCAGATTTCGGCCATCGAGGGGCCT
>DATKJJ010000232.1:0-2104 GCA_035543695.1 Gemmatimonadales bacterium
TCCCGCCACCAGCGACGCCCAGCCCCTGCCGGACTCGCTCATGCCCACCACGGCAACCCTCGGTTGGCTCTGACCCGTCATAGGTGTTCTGCTCCAGGCATTCCCAGAAAGGAACCGCGCGGGACTAGTTTCCTTTGATGACCACTCTGGCTCGACACTTGGTCGCACTGCTGTTCCTGCTTCCGGCCGTGGCCGGGTCGGCCGCGGCACAAGTGGGCGAGGTCGCGGTTGAGCGTCAACTGGCCCGGGAGCTGGGGCTCTCGGTGGGCGACACCGTCCGACTGGGTCCCCGGCCGGACACGGCCGGCACCCTGATGAAGGTCTCGGCCATTTACGAGCCCCGAGCTGATCCGGCTGAGATCGCTAAACGCGAGCGCCATCTTCGGATGCATCTTCCCGACCTGGCGGCCCTCCTGGGGTCCCCGGACCGGGTGGATCGTCTAAGTATCGGTCTCAGGCCCGGTATTTCTGCAGAATCAGCCAGCACCGTGCTAAACCGGAGCGCCTACGGGTTCCGGGCCTACCCGTCGGCCAGCATTGCCGCGGAATCCTCCCAGACCTTCCGAGTGGTCAGCCGCTTTCACCGGGCGATTGCGGTGATCACCATCGTGGCCAGCGCGGTCTTCGTCCTCTGTATCATGCTCCTCAAGGTGGAGGAGCGGCGGCTGGATGCTGCCGTCATGCGATTTGTGGGCGTGCGGCGCCGAACCATATTCGGCGCCCTTCTGCTGGAAGCCATTCTGGTGGCGGCTCTGGGCTGCCTGCTCGGAACCGGACTGGCCTACCTGGCTGGTATGGCCACCAACGCCTACTATCGCCGGTTCTTCGATACGGTCCTGACCTTCTCCGTTATCACGCCCGACATCGTCTGGTTCAGCGTCGTGCTGTCGCTGGTGCTCGGAGCCGTGGCTGGTGCCCTGGCGGCCTGGAGACTGGTCCAAACTCGTCCCCTGGTGCTGTGGGGCCGCGGGTGACGGGGCTGGGCTGGAGTCTCAGGAGCCTGGCTCGACATCGACTGCGGACCGGCTTGTCGATCGCGGGCATCGCGGTCTCGGCGGCCATGCTGCTGGATATGGTGATGCTGAGCGGTGGAATTGAGAAGTCATTTGCCGAGCTGCTTCTGGCCAAAGGATATCAGATCCGGCTGACCCCCAAGGGAACCCTGCCGTTTGATACCGATGCCACGCTGTCCGGCGCGACCCAGCTCGTTATATCGATTCGGCAAATGCCGGGAATTGACGCGGCGGGAGCGGTCTTGGGAGCCTCGCTGTACGGCCGGCGCAGAGACAGCCTGATCACGCTGTTTGGCTACGGGATCCAGCCCGAGGCGCAGGCCCTCTACACGGTTGTCTCCGGAGGAGACCTGAGTCCCCGCGACAGCATCGGCGTGCTGCTCAGCCTGCCGGCGGCGCGAGTCCTTCAGGCAAAGGTTGGGGACAGTGTCACCCTGGTGGGCCGCCTGGATCCGCAGGTCGTCACCGCCGCGGTGGGCAGGACGGTGGTCGTCAGGGGTCTGGTGCGCTGGGTGTACGACTACCGGGACCAGCCGTCGGTCGGCACGGTACTCCCGGTGATGCAGTCGCTGGCGGGCAAGAAAGCGGGGGATCAAGCCTCGCTTTTAATGGTCAGGGCCATGGAGGACACTGCCGCTCCCGGGGTGGCGAAAACTCTGCGCGAGCGGTTCCCTCAGGTTGAAGTGAGCAGCGTGGCCGACCTGGTGCGCGAGTTCAAGCAGCGGCTGGTCTACTTTCGGCAGCTCTCCTACATCCTCGGCACCATGAGCCTTATCGTGACGGTGCTGCTGATCGCGACGCTGCTTACCATCACGGTCAACGAGCGACTGGGAGAGATCGCAACGCTGCGAGCTATCGGTATCAGCCGTGCTACCGTGGTCCGCGAGGTGCTGCTGCAGGGTGTCTCTCTCACTGTCGTCGGATCGGTTCTGGGTATCCTGCTCGGATTGGTCACGGCCCGCTACCTCGACAGTATCCTGACCAGCTTTCCCGGCCTCCCCGCTGCATTCTCCTTCTTCGTGCCCCGGCGGGAGAGCCTTACCCGAGCAGCGCTGGTCCTGTTCCTGACCGGATCTCTGGCTGCGCTGTAT
>DATKJJ010000233.1:0-6988 GCA_035543695.1 Gemmatimonadales bacterium
GTCAAGCCTCTGTTGAGCGTGGCGCAACGCGCGATCTAGTCGGTGGGAGGTTACTACGGCAACTCATCTTGAAATGAGTTCGGCTTTGGACGGGGGCGGCCAGCACGGCGTCCCCGGTCTATTTGATCCTCCGCTAATCAGCGGCCGCGCTGCTCCACCAGCAGTTTGACTACACGGGGCCATTCGACCGGGGGCAGCTTGCTTTCCACGCCGGTCGCTATAAGCGGACTCGCCCTGTAGTAGGAGCCGCGCCCCGTGTTCATGCCGGAAATTGGCAGACAGTTGTAGCACCGGCGGAACAGGAACACGGCGCGCTCGCCCTGGACCAGCGGTGCCGCTGAGGCCCAGTCGCTCCGCCGGGAGGTGACCGCCGGATACTGAACCACGATCTCGTTCCGTCGGAGCTTCCAGGGAGAGGGTGGTGTGAGCCATGCCGGCAGAACTCCCAGGTCGGGCCGCTTGGCGCGCTTGAGCTTTCCCTTCACCACCGAGTCCACTTCCAGCTTCACGTCGTACCAGGTCTCCTTGGCGCCCAGTTGGAACCGCGGTGTCAGAAACCCGTGCTGCGACTCCAGCGCAACCGGAGTGGCGAGTACCACCAGCTCTGCCCGGTGGATCGCCTTCCGCAGCAGGGAGTCGGGTACCTGACCCGCAGCCGGCATGGCAGCAGGATAGGGGGTCACGGGCGCGGTGGCCTGCTGGAGGGTGGTGCAGCCTAGGAGGAGCAGAACAGCAGTGAGACGCCCCATATGCCTTTGCCCAGTTGTCCTCCGGCGTCGACGACGGATGCTATAGGTCTAAGCCTCGCTTCCCGATTCCGTCAAGTCTTCCTCGAAGGTCCGCAACAGCTAACTGAGTCCCAGCCGCCTCGGTGCCGACTTTGAAGCAGGAGAGGCCCAGCTGCGTCCGGTCTCAGTGCCGGCCCGCGGTACGAAGGAGTTTGGCCAGCTCGATTCGGACCGTGTCAGCTTGAGCCCTGAGCCGGGAAGCCTCGCCCTTCATTGCTCGACCAGAATCTCGAGCAGACCCGCGAAGCGGAGGCCGGCACGCCGAGGACGAGTGCGAGGGTGGCACACGCGATTCATCAGAGGTGTACTCCACCGCCTACCGAGCACAGCACGTCGGGGAGTGTGGAAACAGCCTCGCCTAGAGCCAGCCGCCACTGAATCCCGCCCGCAGCAAACCAGTAACGACGACGGGGCACCGGCGCATGACGTTCCACAGCAGGCCCGTCCGGTAGTTCTCGATCATCAGCACGACCGGACCTTGATCGATGCCAAAGTGATATGGCGTGACCCACCAACCGGGCGGGATATCCGGCGTCGTGAACGATTGGTTGAAGGATGGCTTGAATCCATATTTTCCCGTCATTCCCAGGTCCATTCGCGCAAAATGACGCATCGTGGGGATGACGATTTCAGGCGCAAACGGTAATGAGGCAACGACGACCCACGGGGCTACAGTGCCGTCGTCTGGCCCGAATGGCGCGCCTCGAGCGATGTAATCGAAAAACTCGCGTTCGACGCCGTTGACCCCACGCTTCGCCCAACCGGGCCCGTCGCAGGCCGTGAACCCCCAGCAGTGCTCGCCGTAGCCAACGAAGTTGAGGGGATTCCGGATCGCATACTCTTGCTGCACCAACGTCGCCTGCCGGCTGTTCTCGAAGTAGTCGCTGCGGTGTGCACGCATGAATTCATCGCGAATGCCACGAAAGTCGATCCACATGTGCGAGAGCTGATGGGTGAACAGCGGCCCGGAGTAAAGCAACTCACGATCGTAGATTCTCCTCCACTGGTAGGTCGCACAGTAGGCCCGGTAACTTTCGGGCGGCAACGGATGCGTTGGCGAACCGAGTCCGAGGATGTACAGCAACAATCCTTCGTCGTACCCTTGCCAGCGGTGTCGAATGAAACCGTTCTCGGGTCGCCACCCATGGGTTAGCGTCGGCCCACCATCCCGGGCCCAATTCCAGTCGGCTCGACGGTAGAGCGCGTCGGCCAAGCTTCTGATCTCGACCTCGTCGGGCGTGCCACGGTCGAAATAGGCGCCGACTGTCAAGGCGCCTGCGAACAGAAACGCCGAGTCGATGGTGGAAAGCTCGCACTGCCAAACGCGGCGACCCGTCTCGATGTTCAGGAAATGATAGAAGAAACCCTTGTAACCGGAGGCGTCCGGCTGGGGGCCCTGCGGGCATGCGAGCAAGTAACGCAGCCGTTTCAGGGTGATCTTGGCGGCGAATTCCCGATAGAGGACGCCACGCTCGACGACGACCGGAATCGTCGCCAGCGCCATGCCCACCGCAGCGACGCTAACCGGCGCGTTCGGGTCAGTCTTGTCACGCACCAGCCCATTGTCTGGGTTGGTTTCGTGCAGATAGTAGAGAACCGTGGAGAGCTGCAGCAGGCCCAAATCCTTGTCGGTGAGCAGTCGATTGGAATCGTCACCTCCGGAAGTGTCGTCCATGCGTCAGGTCTTCACCGTCAGCTGAATTGCGCGCGGAGGTCGTGTGCCGAAGTCGTCGCTCTTAACGGCCTGACGACAAGCGGTTGTGGCGCACGGGAGCTTGACTGAACCGTCACTGAGCTCCTCCGGCTCATAGTTTGGCCCGGCGGAGTAGCTGGGCGTTGATGGCCACGATCACCGTGCTCAGGGACATCAGGACCGCGCCGATCGCGGGGGACAGCAGAATCCCCTTGCTCGCGAGCACCCCGGCCGCAAGCGGAATGGCAACGACGTTGTACCCGGCGGCCCACCAAAGGTTCTGAACCATTTTGCGATAACTGGCGCGGCTCAGGCGGACGATCCGGGCCACATCTCGAGGATCGTTGCGGACCAGCACGATGTCACCGGCCTCAACCGCGACGCTGGTGCCGGCTCCGATGGCGATCCCTACGTCTGCCGTCACCAGCGCTGGGGCGTCGTTCACTCCGTCCCCTACCATCGCCACCCGCTTCCCCGCCTGCTGCAGCTCCCTGATCTTGCCGGCCTTCTGATCCGGTAACACCTCTGCGAACACCTGATCGATACCTAGATCGGCAGCCACCGCCTCCGCGACGGGCCGGGCGTCACCGGTGAGCATCACCACTTCGATCTTCTCCCGGTGGAGGGCCGCAACGGCCTCGCGGGATTCGGGACGGACCACATCGGCCACACTGAATACCGCCAGAGCGCGGGCTTCCTCGTTTGACCTCTCCGCCTGCTCCACCAAGTAGACGGCAGCCTGACCCCGGCGGCCGGCTTGCTCGACCGCAGTGCTGAGCGAGATCGGAACGCTGACTCGCCGGCTGCGTAGAAGTGCCGGCCCGCCCATCAGAAGAGGTCGGCCACGCACTATGGCCTGGACCCCCACGCCCGGGAGCGCCTGGAAACTGTCCGAGCGCAGGGGATCGATGCCACGCTCGCGCGCGCTCCGCACGATTCCCTGAGCGATGGTGTGCTCCGAGTCCAGCTCGACCGTTGCGGCCAGGCGCAGGGCGTCCTCCTGGGAGAGCCCGTCTGCCGTTGCGATGCCGACCACGCCGAACTCACCGCGGGTGAGGGTGCCGGTCTTGTCGAAGACCACCGAGGTGAGATTTCGGGCTTCCTCCAGGCCCCGACGGTCCCGAACCAGAAGTCCGCTCCTGGCGCCCAGTGTTGTGGAGATCGCAATGACCAGGGGTATGGCCAAGCCGAGCGCGTGAGGGCAGGCAATCACCAGAGTGGTAACCAGCCGCTCGACCGCGAAAGCCGCGCCAGCTCCGGCTGCGAGCCACCCGATCAGTGTCAGGGCTCCGGCGCCCAGCGCCACCAGGGTAAGCCAGAAGGCGGCCCGGTCCGCCAGTGCCTGGGCCCGAGAGCGTGAGCTCTGGGCCTGCGATACCAGCCGCATGATGCCGGCGAGGGCCGTGCGCTCCCCGGTTCCGGTGACGCGGACCCGAAGGGAGCCGGACCCGTTCACCGTCCCGGCGATAACGTGGTCTCCGGTCTTCTTTCCGACCGGCTGGGATTCACCGGTGATCATCGCTTCGTTCACGTCGCTGATCCCGTCCACCACCTCTCCATCGGCCGGAACGCCGGCACCGGGCCGGACCAGCACCAGATCGCCTTCGCGGAGCGCGCCGATGGGGACCTCCTCCGTCTCCTGTCCCTTCAGCCGTACCGCGGTGTTGGGCAGGAGCTTGGCCAGCTCTCCCAACGCTCCCTGGGCCTGGGAGATCGATCGCATCTCGATCCAGTGGCCCAGCAGCATGATCGTGACCAGGGTAGCCAGCTCCTCCCACAGCGGCATTCCCCGGTAGCCGAGGGTAACTGCGGAGCTGAAGAGAAAAGCGACCGAGATAGCCAGGGCAATCAGGGTCATCATTCCCGGCAGGCGGTCCCGCAGCTCGCGCCAAGCCCCATGGATGAAGACCCGCCCGCCATAGAAGAACACGGCGGTTCCGAACACTGGTGGGATCCAGGTGGCCCCGGGCAGCGCAGGAGGCGTGTATCCCAGCGCTCGCGGAAGCATGTGGCCCCAGATCAGCGTGGGGATGGTCAGTGCGAGCGAGATCCAGAACTTGTCCCGGAACATCCCAACGCTGTGGCCGGCGTGCTTGTCATGTCCTGCATGTCCGGCATGCATGTCCGGCCCGTCATGGTCCGGATGGACCTGCGTGGCATGAGGCGCGTGCGCCGGGTCGCCGGGCTTTGCCGCAGCCATGCTCCAGTTGCCGTGCTCGCGATGATGTTTCATTAGACCTCTTCCGCGCACATCCATTCCGCATCTTGTAAACGAACGAAGGTTTGCTGCATTACACATTCTAGCTGTCGTCGTTCGCCAAAATCAGAATCAGGTGAGCCCCCGGGTCGATCCATCATGCGTTTCGGACCCAAGTATTGGACCGGGCCTACCCCGCGGCCGCAGCCGGATATGAGCTTCCGAGCGGGAGCCGGTCGTCCGTGACCACTTCCAGTGGGCGTCGGAACGTAGGGTATATTCGGGCAGAACAGGAACTCGCTTTCAGCATCCAGAATGGGGACCATCATGGCTAATAGACCTCAGATCAGCCCAGAGGAGGCCAGGCAGGTCGGCGCGTCTCTGGGGCTGGACTGGAAGAAAGTTGATCTCGAGCAGTTCCGCCGCGGACTGGAAGTTGAACTGGAGCATGGTGCGCGAGATCCAGAAACCAACGTGACGAACGATGATCTCACACTCACGGCGAAGATTGCCTGGGCGCACCTCAAGGAATTTCCTGACTACTACACACGCTTAGACAAGCTCGAAGCAGAAGCGGATGCCTACTGGACGTCGCGCCGGTAAGCACCCCCAGATGCGCAAAGGGCCTCCACTGTGGAGGCCCTACGTATTTGTGGCTCAGAAAGGCGCCGGTCGCCTTCCCAAGACCTTCCTCTACCAGGAGCCGCCTGGCTGAATTGTACCGTGTGCAATTCGAATCCGTGTCCGCTTCCTGTATGGCCTAATGCTGCTCGTGGGGAGCAGAGATCGCGAATGAATACGCGTGGCGTGTGGTTGGCGTTTCTTGCTGCGGCGCTCTTCGGCGCCAGCACTCCGTTGGCCAAGGCGTTGCTGACCGAGAACAGTCCTCAGCTCCTGGCGGGGCTGCTTTACCTCGGGTCGGGCACCGGCCTGCTCGTTGTCTGGCTCATTCGGCGCGGTGGGCGACAGGAGGCGTCTCTCTCCCGAAATGACCTCCCTTGGCTCGCTGGTGCCGTCACGTTCGGCGGGGTGATCGGTCCGCTCCTTCTCATGTGTGGGCTGCTCCGGACTCCGGCATCAAGCGCGTCCTTGCTGCTCAACCTGGAGGCGGTCTTCACTTCGGTGCTAGCCTGGCTGCTCTTCCGAGAACACGTTTCTGTCCGAATTGCCTTGGGAATGCTCGCGATCGTTGCTGGGGGTGCCCTGCTCTCGTGGGAGGATCAGATCAGTTGGAGAACTGCCTGGGGTCCGTTGGCAATCGCCACGGCCTGCTTCTGTTGGGCTATCGACAATAACCTGACACAAAAAGTCTCTGCCGCCGATCCGATGCAGATCGCCCAACTTAAGGGACTCGTAGCCGGTATCGTGAACATCAGTTTGGCCTTTTCCCTCGGCGCCCAACTGCCGGCTCCGCTGCCCGCGACGGGAGCGCTCCTCGTCGGCTTCCTGGGATACGGCCTTAGCCTGGTTTGCTTCGTGCTGGCGCTCAGACAGCTGGGAACGGCACGAACCGGCGCCTACTTCTCCCTGGCACCGTTCATCGGCGCGACACTGAGCCTGATCCTGTATCGGGAGCAACTGACATGGCCGTTCTTGTCAGCGGCAGCGCTGATGGCACTGGGACTCTGGCTGCACCTCACGGAGCGACACGAACACTGGCACGAGCATGAGCTCCTCGAACACAGTCATGCCCACGTGCATGATGAACATCACCGGCACGAGCACTCACCCGAGAATCCGCCGGAAGAGCCGCACATCCACGTTCACCGGCACGAGAGGCTGCGCCATGTTCATCCGCACTATCCTGACATTCACCACCGTCATCCGCATAGGTAGCTGTCAGTGAAAGCTTGATGGATCGCTCACCCCTGATCCAAATGTGCGCAGCTTCCACACTTGCGGGTCCGCCTTTTCGTTTTCGCTTTCGCGGGGTGGGTGCATCGCAATTTGTGAAGAATCTTCCCAAACCTTCCCGGGCGAGAAACAAGCCCCCCAATCAGGAGACCCCACCCGCCGGAGCAGTCGGCAGTTGCGCGGTCGTGTACGGCCGGCCACCCATTCCGGGTGCATTGTTCTGCTGCCCGGTAGCCCCGCTCACGTGACCCAATCGGTGCCATCTCCTTCTAGGGCGTGAAGCGGTCGTTGGTCGCCAGTGCAGCGGTCGCGTTACGGCCCCCGACCGCGTAGATCAGCCCGCTCACCCCTCCGACTCCCAGCGCCGCCCGGGCCGTGGGCATCGCAGGCCGGGTGCTCCAGGCGTTGGCTGCCGGCTCGTAGACCTCGAGAGTATTCAGATAGGCTGTTCCTCTC
>DATKJJ010000234.1:0-3950 GCA_035543695.1 Gemmatimonadales bacterium
CTGGAGGGGGCTCTTTTCAACGGGGACGAGCCGGAGCGGCCGGAGAGCTGGCCTAACATGTCTCGCTTCGGCGACTCGTGGTCTGCCAGGCTCACGGTCTACCCTGGGGCGCATCTCGAGGTGCAGGGATCACACGCTGACGTCGAGTCTCCGGAGCACCGGGAAGGGTTTGGGACCGATCAAAGCAAGTGGAGCGCATCCGGCCGGTGGACCGGCTCGCTGCGCGGATCTCCGGCGTATGCCCTGCTGGAATGGGCGCAAACCTCCGAGGCCGAGGGGTTCTTTGTCTTTCACAGCTTTCTGGGAGAAGGTGCATGGACCCTAGGCCGCCATCGTCTCCTGTATCGGTTCGAGCGCACTGAGCGTCCTGAGGAACAGCGGCTCCTGGACCCTTTTCGCTCGGCTCGGCCACACACGGAGAACTCCATTCTGGGCACCACTCGCTGGACGGTCCACACCGCAGGATATGGATTCCAGCTCACCTTGGCCAAGGTGGTGGCGGCCTTGCCCTTCGTTGAGATTTCCTATGGACGCATCGCCGACGTGAACGGCGGCTTGTTCAACTCGGAGTCGTTCTACGGCAAAACTTCGTTCTGGTCGTTGAGCATCGGGAGCCGGCTCAACGTCGGGCTTCCGTTGCACCGGATGGGACGGTACGGTGTGGCGCAGGACACGGCGCCGATGTCGGCCGACCACCACCATGGTCATCATGATCACCACAGTGAATAGGCAGGTCGTGTGGGCGCTGCTCGCGGCCGGGCTTCTGGCCTGCGGCGACGATTCCCCCGTCCAGCCCACGGATCCCACCACGATCGCAGCGGTCAGCGGGGATCACCAGGTTGGGAGTCCCAGTGCCCAGCTGGCCAGCCCATTGGTAGTTCGGGTAACCGACAACCAGAACCGGCCTGCGGCTGGAGTGACCGTGACGTGGGCGGTGATGGACGGAGGCGGGAGCATCACTTCGGTCTCATCCACCACTGGATCGGACGGGACGGCCTCGGCGCAATTCATCCTGGGACCGACCATCGGCGACCAGCACGCGCAAGCCGCCGCCGTGGGACTGGCGGGCTCTCCCATCGGGTTCACTGAGACAGCCGCACAGGGCAGCGGCGATCCTGTGGTGCTGAGTGTCGCCGGGGGCGGGAACAACGCTGCCGACCGGTACAGCTCGGACCTGTGGGTGTATGGAAACCACGCGTATACCGGAACCTGGAACTTCCGGGAAGAACAGGGGAACGTGTTGAACGTCTGGACTCTCGACGCCGCCGGCGCGCCGTCCTTCACCAGCTCCGTCACCATCCCCAATATCGGAACCGTCAGCGACGTTCAGGTCAGCGACGATGGCCAGCTGCTGGTGCTGAGCGGCGAAAGCGGGGGAGACTTTGGGCAGGACGGCGGCGTCTACGTCTATCGGCTGACCGATCCGGCGCATCCGGATTTCGTCGGCGCCGCCAGCGTTCCTTTCGGCGGGGTCCACACAGTTACCCTCGCCAATATCGATGGGCAGCTGCACGCCTTCGCCGCAAAGAACCCGGGATCCATCGGGTCCGATACCCAGAACCAGCCGGCGCTGTTGATTTACAACCTGAGCGAGCCATCATCGCCCACACTGGTGCACCGCGAGCCGATCCCGCCGCATTACGGAATTCACGACACCTTCGTGCGTGACGGCCTGGCATTCGTCTTCGCCTGGGACGAAGGCTTCATCCTTTACGATGTTGGCAATGGGATCCGGGGTGGCTCGCCATCAGCGCCGGTAGAAGTGAGTCGCCTGATCACCGCGGCAAACAGCAGCAGCAGCCCATCGGTGCACAACGGATGGTGGTTCCACAATCCCGTCACGGGGGAGAAGCGCTACCTGTTCATCGGACAGGAAGGGCCGGGTGTGATCGGGTCCCGATCGAGCGGAGATATCCACGTGGTGGATGTCTCAGACCTGGCTCATCCTGCCGAAGTGGCCTTCTTCCACCTCAACGGCGCGGGCACCCACAACTTCTGGATCGACGAGCCGAATCAGGTGCTCTATGCTGCCTATTACAACGCGGGGGTAGTGGCTCTGGACATCTCGGGTACTCTGAGCGGCGATCTGTCCGGCCGGCTTCTCAGCCAGATCAAACCCGGGGGGACTGGGAACACCTTTACCTGGGGCGTGCAGCTGGCGAACGGATCGCTCTACGCCATCGACATGCTGAGCGGGCTCTGGCAGCTCAAGACGCATTAGGCGGTAGGAGCGGTAGGAGCGGTAGGAGCGGTAGGAGCGGTATGAGCGGTCGGAGCGGTCGGAGCGGTAGGAGCGGTAGGAGCGGTAAAAGCGGTGAGAGTGGTAGGAGCGTAGAAGAACGCGGGTAAGTCAACTACCTCTGACCGGTCTGACCGCTCGCGGGTGCCATCCAGGCGTTGTTTTCCCGCCGCACATCGGGGTAGAAGTTCCGGGTATCGATCGCCGCGCCTACCACACGCTTGGGGCCTGGCACCTGGAGGGTGTACTGGGAGCCGGCATACCAGATTTCCACCGGCAGGCTCAGGCGCTGGGAGGCGCCGCCCTCCATCCTGAGGTCCAGCTCGACCGGCATCGGCATAGGCGTCACACTGCGCAGGTAAACCCGGGATAGTGTCACCCCCGCCGAATCGATCGACCTCACCGAGTCGACCGCCTGATCCAGTCGCTCAGTGGTGTAGAACCAGGAGCGCCAGAACCAGCTCAAATCTTCGCCTACGCCATCCTCGATGGTGCGGAAGAAGTCTGCCGGCGTCGGGTGCTTATACGCCCACCGACGGATGTATTCCCGAAACGCTGGATCGAATCGTTCCCGGCCGATGATTCTATCCCGGAGGAGGATGAGGGCGAGGCCGGGTTTGGTGTAGGCCGTAACGCTGAGATTACCCCGAATCTGGTCTGCCGGGGTCATGATCGGGTCTTCCCGCCCGCTGAGCGCAAAGGGGATGTAGATGTTGGGATTGCCCCGCCGATTGTAGGTGCCGGGATACTTCTTTTCCCAGTTGTAGTAATTCATGAAGGTGTTGAATCCTTCATCCATCCAGGCGTATCGCCGCTCGTTGTTACCCACCACCATTGGATACCAGGTGTGGCCGATCTCGTGGTCGGTTACGCTGAACAGCGCCGGCCCGTCGGTCCGGTTGTGACAGAACACGATCATCGGGTATTCCATCCCGCCCTCGATGCCATTCACGTTGATGGCGGCCGGGTAGGGATACCGGTACCACGGGGAGTAGTTCTCGATAGCAAACCGGATGTACTGGGTGGACTGATTCCAGATGGGCTCCGCCGAGGGGGGATAGAAGCTCATGGCCAGCGTCCGGCCGCCGTTGGCGCGTGCGGCATCCCAGACGAAGTGCCGGGCCGCGGCCCAGGCAAAATCGCGTACGCTGTCCGCCGTAAAGCGCCAGGTCAGCGTTCCCGTGCGCGAGACTGGACGCGAGGCCGGATCGTCTACCTCATCCTTGCCCCGGATGACCACCGTCGAGTCGCTGGCGCGGGCTCGGCTGAGCCGGCTGCGCTGAGTTTCGGTCAGGACCTGAGCCGGGTTCTGCAGCGTGCCGGTGGCGGCAACCAGCATGTTGCTGGGCACGGTCAGGCTGACGTCGAAGCTCCCGTATTCCAGGTAGAACTCGCCCTGCCCGAGGTACTGCTCGGTGTTCCAACCCCGCACATCGTCATAGACCGCAAGGCGTGGGTACCACTGGGCCACCTCATACACATAGCTCCCGTCGATCTGCTCAACCCCCATTCGATTGCTGATGGGACCAAAGGGAAAGGACCAGCCGATCTCCAGCACTTCGCGGCCGCCGGGAGGAACCGGGCGGGGGAGATCCACCCGCATCATCGTCCCGTTGACCACGTAGGTGAGAGTGGCGGCCGGGCGTGCCGGGCGACTCGAGGATTTTGCTGAGGCGGCCAGCTGCACCTTGGTCAGGGTGAACCCGCCCTG
>DATKJJ010000235.1:0-3392 GCA_035543695.1 Gemmatimonadales bacterium
GGTGCCGGCACCCTGCTTCCCATGCGGCTGGGGCAGGCGGGCCAACAGGGCAACGGTGGCCCGGGGCTGCAGGAGCTCGAATTCATTCTGCGGAGCCTGGTGGACCTGCGGCTCCAGATCGAAGAGATGCGGCGCCGAATCGACGAGCATCCCCAGCGGGTGCAAGTCATCGATCTGGGAAACCACGCCCAGGTGTCCGACGTGATGTCGGAAGTTGATGGCGACGGCGAACAGCCGGTGCTCTACCGTCCGGGGATGACGATGGCCGAGGTGGAGCGGGCTACCATCGAGGCCGCCTTGCGGGAGTACAAAGGAAACCGGCGGCGGGCCGCCGAAGTGCTGGGTATCGGAGAGCGGACGCTGTACCGGAAGATCAAGGCGTTTCGGCTGGAGTAGTTGTCAGTCATCAGCCGCCAGTCGCCGGATCTGACCTGTAACTCTAGCGGGCGGCAAGTCATAGCCACCTGAAGTCTGGCGGCGGACGACTGGGTGACTGGCAGATTGTTGCATTCCGTTGCACCGCCGTAACTACAACTGTACAAATAATTTGCAGCTATCAACGTCTTGACACTGTCGCGCCGGACCGTCAAATTGCAAATCTCCTCCCCCCCTGACGGATCAGATCTTGAATTTCGTCATTGACGCCGAGCTCTGCGTCTCGTGCTTGGCCTGCGTTCGCGTCTGCCCCACGGATGCCATCGCGGTCCCGGTGGATGAGCCGCTGTTGCCTGTCATCGACAATGAGACGTGCATCCGCTCCGGTCAGTGCCTAGCTGTCTGCCCCCACGGCGCTGTCAAGGTAAACGGCGAAATCGGGCGGGCTCTTGCCATCGGGACGGCGGGAGACGGCGTTCTCATCCTCAGCCCCGAGTCCGTCGCCCACTTCTATCCGGCCACTCCAGAGCAGGTCATCAACGCCTGCTACGAGGTCGGCTTCCGGGCCGTCACCCGGGGGGTCATTGGCGATGAACTCGTTGCCGCTGAATACCTTAAGCTGTGGTACCAGGAGCCCTGGGGCACCCTGATCCGCTCCACCGACCCGGTGGTGGTGGAGACGGTGCGCTACCAGTTCCCCGAGCTGTTGCCCTACCTGGCTCCCGTCACGCTGCCGGCGGTGGCGGAGGCCCGATATCTCCGGGCCCAATACGGCGCTGGCCTCAAGATTGCCTACGCTGGCATCTGTCCCCCAGTAAGCACTACCGAGCTGGACGCCGCGATCACCTTCAGCGACCTGGACCAGATCTTCCGGGTCCGCGGGGTGAACGTCCTGACCCAGCCCACCTTCTTCGAGCGGGTCCCGGAGGAGCGGCGACGGCACCTCAGTGCAGCCGGCGGCCTGCCGCTGGCGCTGCTGGAGGAGGCGCGCTACTCTAGCCGCCGTTTCCGGAAGCTGCGGGGGTTGGAAGCGCTCAAGGCGGTGGCGCGGGCGGTGGCGGTGGACCGGCTGGATCTGGGTTTCGTGGACATCCTGTCCACCGAGGGGTCGCTGGATCATCCGCTGTCGGGTCCCCGGGAGGAGCTGTTCTGGCGGCGGGAGCTGCTGGCCAGCACGGAGCCGCCTCGGAGCTCGTCCCCGGTGGTGGACAGCGCGGTGGTGGCCAGTGTGGGAGCGGCGTTCGCCATCCGGCAACGGCCGGTGAGGCCCGATCCGGCGGCGGTGGCGGCGATGATCAACCAGATCGGCCTGAGCCCGAACGGGACTCCCTGGGACTGCGGGGCCTGCGGCTTCAGCACCTGCCACCGGTTCGCCGAGGCCGCCGTGGTGGGAAGGGCGTCGCTCCGGCAGTGCACGCCGTATCAGGAGCGGCGGGCGGAGGAGGCGCAGCGCCAGGCGGCGGTGGATTCTCTGACCGGCCTTTCGACGTACCGGATCCTCCGCGACCGGCTGGTCTTCGAGATCGAGCGCTGCAAGCGAAGCAACGAGAGCTTCGCCGTGTTGTTCATGGATCTGGATCGCTTCAAAGACGTGAACGACACCTACGGCCACGAAGCCGGCAACGAGATCCTGAAGGCGGTGGCCGACGAGATCCGGCACGCGGTCCGAGCCTCGGACGTGGCGGCGCGGTATGGGGGCGACGAGTTCGTGGTGATCCTGACCCGCACCGAGCTGCAGGGCGGGATGCGGGTGGCCGAGGCGCTTCGGGCCGGAATCGAGGGGATCGGCCGCCGGCTGAACTATCCGGCCGGACTGATCACCGTGAGCATCGGCCTCTCCGAGTTCGACAGTCGCCAGCCGGAGGATGACCTGCTGGTGGCGGCGGACCGGGCGCTGTACCGGGCCAAGGCGGCGGGCAGGAATGCGGTGGCCTGAGGCCGGCCCTCATGGGCCGGGAGTCGCGAGTCACGAGACACGGACGTGGGCCCGAGCGGGAGTCGCCAGAGATGAGGCAGAGAGGTATGATGTGTTCCTGGATTCTGACAGTCCCCACTTGCGTCACGCGACCCATGACTCGCGACTCAGCATAATGACCGGACCCACCTGGAGTGCCAAGCAGCCGGGGCCGCCTCAGCCGGGGCGCAGTCCCGCGGCCGACGCCATCCCCGATCCCTGGGGGGTGAGGCGGGCGGAGAACCTGCTCACCAGCCTGGAGGGGATCCTCTCCGCCCGGGTGGTGACCACCCCGCTGGGCGAGGTGAGCGAGGTCCATGTGCTGGCCCAGGCCGGACTCGCCCCCAAGCAACTGGTCCGCAACATCGAGTCGGCCCTGCTGGCCCAGCTCGGCCTCAAGATCGATCACCGGAAGATCAGCATCGCCCAGACCGCCGACGTGAAGCCGATCGAGGCGCTAGAGCGGGACTCGGTCCGGGAAAAGGTGCTCCAGCGGGCGGTGCTGTTCGAGAACCTGACCGCGGGCCCCAGCCGGCGGCCGCACCGGATCACCGTGTCGGTGACGCTGTCCTACCGGGGGCAGACCGAGACGGCGGAGGAAGAGGCGGCGGATACTCCCCGAAGCCGGGTGGAGGCGGCGGCCAAGGCGTCGGTGGCGGTGCTGGACCGGCTGCTCAAGGACTCGAGCCTGGCGCTGGAGGGTGCCAAGATTGTCGAGGGCTTCGACCGGGAGTTCGCTTTCGTGGCGGTGCAGGGGCTGGGCGGGCGGGAGACCCTGCTCCTGAGCGGC
Organism: Gemmatimonadales bacterium; assembly: GCA_035543695.1. Classification (GTDB taxonomy): domain Bacteria; phylum Gemmatimonadota; class Gemmatimonadetes; order Gemmatimonadales; family GWC2-71-9; genus CAVVWJ01. Next base: position 3,120 of record DATKJJ010000235.1, read on the forward strand.
ACGGCGGAGATCAAGGAGAGCGCGGAGCGGGCGGCGGTGTTCGCGGTACTGGACGCGACGAACCGGTGGACGGAGGCGCGGAGGCCGGAGTAGGCGGGCGGGTGGACGGCCGGTCAGCCGGTCGGCCGGTCGGAACAGCGAGGCTCAGCATTCCCTGACCACCCGACCGCCTGACGTCTGACCGCCGGCCATGGGCAGTTTAGGGGTCTAGCCGAACCCGTTTCGGGCAGTAGCTTGTAGGGCGGACGTCACCCCCTGTCGTCCGGATCATTT
>DATKJJ010000236.1:0-2622 GCA_035543695.1 Gemmatimonadales bacterium
CACCACCTTGGATTTGTCCGGCGCCCGCCGCAACCGATTTACCGCGGTTGCCAGTCCGCTGCCGATGGCGGTGCCGTCTTCCAGCGAACCGATCTTGAGATCCATCACCGCCTGTTCGATCACGGGATAGTCCAGGGTGACCGGTACCTGGGTGAGTGCTTCGCCGGCAAAGGCCACCAGACCGATCCGGTCGGCGGCCCGCCCCCGAATGAATCCGACCGCCTGCCGCTTGGCCACCTCGAGCCGGTTGGAGGGAGCAAAGTCTTCCGCCAGCATGCTGCTGGAGATGTCGATCGCGATGACGATCGCGATCCCTTCCTTTTTGATCTCGACGGTATCGCCGCCAATCCGCGGCCCTGCGGCGGCGAGGCTGAGCGCTGCTAGTGAAATGGCTCTGAGGATCGGCGGCAGCCTGACCCACCAACGACCACGATTGGCTTGGGCGGGAAGCGTCACATCGCTGTAGCGCGCGGCCGGTATGTCTCGCCGCCGTCGGAGCCACCACCAGAGGGGGAGCGCAAGCAGGAGGAGCAGCAGCCAGGGACGGGCGAGACTCACGCCGCCTCCCGCAGCAGGCGGTCCCGCATCTCCAACGTGGAGCGGGAGAGCTCGAGCGCTTCGGGTGAGCCGCTGTGGCCGAAGCGGGCGTCGTCCAGAGCGCGAAGGAGATCGCCCAACTCGTCCAGCGGCCAGTCGGGACGCGCAGCAGCCAGCTGCGCCAGGAGCCGCTCCGTGTCGAGCCCGGAGTGAGCCGCCGCAACTCGCTGGGCCAGCGCATTCCGCAAGCGAACGGCGGCCACATTGGCCACGGCGCGGTATTCTCCGTCGTCGGCCCACCGTTCCAAAGGCGGCTCCGGCAACTCCGGCACAAGCAGCGCGGCGGGCACCGGCTTTCCTCGCCGCCGCCACCAGAGATGGACCGGCACCAGGACGGCAAGCGCCAGCAGCCAGAGGACGATCAGCGGCACCGGGCTGGTATCGCGGCGGGTAACCAGGGTCGCCCGGGGCTGCGGTGGAATCAGCGAATCAGGAATCCCAGGGGGCAGCACGCTCCGGACTGTGATGCGAAGGGTTTGTCCCGGAAGCGAGTCGACCTTCCCTCCGGGGCCCAACAGCAGTGGACCGGGGAGCTCGACCTGCTGGGGTCCCGGCGTCCAGATCACCGTTGGGTAGCTGATCCGCGCGGAGTCGCCGGTGATGACGACCCGGGGCCGGCCGAGCAGCTCCACCGGGTCGGCCGGATCCCAGTCCGAGGCGCGCACCACGTAACCGGATGGCACCGCCACCGAGCGGGTCAGCCAGATCGTGTCTCCTACCGTCGGCTGGGGTCCCTGCAGCAGCAGAGCGGCGAGCGCAGCGGATGCGATCATGCGCGATGGATCCGCCGGGCTCGCTGGGCAAAGGCGCGCCGGAGAGGAAGAGCGTAGTCACTGCCGGTTTCCAGATGAACCTGGTCCGCACCAGCGGCGGCTAAGGCGCGGGCCCGTTCCTCCCGCCTCTGCTCTGCCAAGTGGGCTACCCGGCGCCGCACATCGCGGCTCCCGGTGTCCACCAGCACCCGGCGACCCGATTCCGCATCCATGATCTCGATCCAGCCCGATTCCGGCAGATCGTGCTCCCGCGGTTCATCCACGGTGATCGCGACGACCTCGTGCCGGGCTCCCAGACGGCTCAACGGCTTCTCCCAGCCTTCGGCAATGAAATCGGAGAGAATGACCACAATACTCCGGTGACGCAGCAACCGGCTGGCATAGGACAGGCTGGCGCCGAGGTTGGTTCGCCGGCCTGCGGGTTGAAAGGCCACCAGATCCCGGATGACTCGCAGCGCATGCCGCCGGCCCTTGCGAGGCGGGATCACCCGCTCGACGGCGTCGGAGAAGAGCAGCGCTCCCACCCGATCGTTGTGGTAGGCGGCGGCCAGCGCGAGTACCGCCCCGACCTCTACGGCCAACCCTGCTTTGGTCTGCGGCTCGCCGAACCGGGTTGAGCCCGACTGGTCCACCACCAGCATCAGGGTGAGCTCTCGCTCTTCGGTGAAGGTCTTGACGTACGGGCTCGCCAGCCGGGCCGACACATTCCAGTCGATCGCCCGGAAATCGTCGCCGTGCTCGTAGGCTCTGACTTCCGCAAACTCCATCCCCTGCCCCCGAAAGACCGACCGGTACTCCCCGGCAAACAGCGATCCCACCAGCCCGCGGGTGCGGAGCTCGATCGATTTGACTTGTTTGAGGATTTCGGGAGTGACGGGATTGTTAGTCACGAGTCACGAGTCTTGAGTCGCGAGGGTGGAAGACGGACATTGAGAGCATCATGCTGCGGCAGCCGACTAACTCGTGACTCGTGACTCGCGACTCGCGACTCGGCTCACGGCACCCTCACTGCCCCCAGCACCCGCGTCACCACATCGTCCGTCGTCACATCCTCGGCTTCCGCCTCGAAGGTGAGCACGATGCGGTGGCGGAGCACGTCGGGAGCGAGGGCCCGCACATCTTCGGGCACCACGTAGGCCCGCTCCCGGAGGAACGCGTGGGCCCGTGCGGCTTGGGCCAGCGCGATGGACGCCCGAGGGGAACCGCCGAACGCCACCAGGGGCTTGAGGTCGGAGAGACCGACCAGCCCCGG
>DATKJJ010000237.1:0-4813 GCA_035543695.1 Gemmatimonadales bacterium
CGATGCGGCTCCTGCTCGTGGGGGAGAGTCGAAACTATACCGTCGAGAAGCGCTATCTGACCTCCGCCGGAGAAGTTATCTGGGCGCTGGTCAACGTTTCCCTGGTAACCGGGCCCGAGGGCCAGCCCTCATACCTTATCGCGGCTATCCAGGACATCACCGAGCAGAAGCAAGGCGAGCTCGAGCTCCGGGAACGGGAGGAGGGCTACCGCTGGGTCATTGTCGCTTCCGGCCGCGCGGTCCGACACTGGGAGCTCTCGACCGACCGGCTGACCTGGGATCGCGAGACGGCACCTCCTCTTGACTATCAGTGGTTTGAAGTGGGTGAGACGCCGGATTGGTGGTACGACAGGATCCATCCCGTCGATCGGGAGCGGGTGGTCCAGAGCATGGATGCAGCGATTGCCGGGGGCGAGATCGCCTGGTCGGCCGAATACCGCTTCCGCCGGGCTGATGGAGGTTATGCGGTGGTGCAGGATCGCGGGTCGGTGGTTCGCGATGCCGAAGGTCGGCCCGCCGGAGTCGTTGCCGCCATGGCCGATGTCAGCCAGGCGGGATGGGGCGAGCGCCTGCTGGAACAGACTCTCGATGCGCTGCCATTCGGCGTGTGGGTGCTGGATGCCCAAGGCAGTGTGATGATAGATAACTCATCGAGCCGGGCGGTCTGGGGCGAGAAGCCCGAGCACGTGGGGCAGGTGCTGCAACACGCTCCCTACTGGACCACGAGCGGCCTGCCGGTGCAGCCGGACGACTGGGGAGTTTCGCGCGCGCTTCGCGACGGCGAGAGCACGTTCGATGAGGAGCTGACGGTCGAAATCATACCCGGGATCAGCAGGGTTCTCCGGATGTCGAGCATCCCGCTCGTTGCTGGGGCTGGGGACAGATCCGGCGCCATCGTGCTCCTGGAAGACGTCACCGAGAAGAAGGCCCGAGAAGCCGCCGAACAGCAGCGGGCGGAGCAACAGCAGCAGTCCCACCGGCTGGAAGCGGTAGGCCGGCTGGCGGGCGGCATAGCACACGACTTCAACAATCTGCTGACCGGGATTCTGAGCTACAGCGACCTGATCCTGCAGGAGCTTCGGCCGGCTGACCCCATCCGCGCCGACGTGGAGCAGATCAGAGATGCGGGGCATCGGGCGGCCGGCCTCACCCGGCAGCTTCTGGCCTTCAGCCGGCGACAGCTGCTCCGCCCCCGTGTGGTCTCGCTCAACACGACGGTGCAGGAGCTCGAGCCCATGCTGCAGCGGCTGCTCGGCACCGACGTCAATCTGGAGTCTCAGCTTCAGCCTGAGCTCGGCACCATACTGGTTGATCCCGCCCAGGTGGAGCAGGCCCTGGTCAACCTGATTCTCAACGCGCGGGATGCGCTGCCCGCCGGGGGCCAGGTCCGCATCGTCACCGCCGATGCGGAGCTCGATGAAGAGCCCTACGTCAGTATCAGCGTGAGCGACACCGGCATCGGCATCGACGAGGCCACCCAAGGCAGAATCTTCGAGCCTTTCTTCAGCACCAAACAGGGCGGAGGCCGGGGACTCGGACTCTCCACGGTGTACGGCATTGCGGAGCAGGCCGGGGGGCGCGTCACGGTGCAGAGCGCGCCAGGCCAGGGCGCGGTGTTCACCCTGTATTTCCCCCGCTACTGGGGACCCGAGGCTCCGATTGGCACCGTCCCCCAGCGGATGCCCGAGATCGGAACCGAGACCCTGTTGCTGGTTGAAGATGAGGCGGCGGTTCGTTCATCGGTTCGCCGGCTGCTCGAGTGGCATGGGTATACCGTGCTCGAGGCTCGCAACGGCGCGGAAGCGCTGCGAATCTTCGACACCCATGAAGAGACCATCGATCTGGTGCTCACCGACGTGGTCATGCCGGAGATGGGAGGGCATGAGCTGGTAGAGCGGCTTCATTCGCGCCGGCCGGAGCTTCGGGTGCTCTTCATGTCCGGCTTTGCCGAGCGTGCCTTAACCAGCGACGGCTCGATGCCTGCCGACATTGGGTATCTGGAAAAGCCGTTTACGGTGGAGACCCTGATGCGGAGACTGCGAGAGGTTCTAGACGCCCGCCCGTGATGTTTTCGTTTTACCGCATACCGCTCAACTTTTTGCTCCCCGGCTCAGCCGCATTGTACCAGGCCGACCAGATCCTCCGGCTTCTCCAACCAGTAGTCCGGACCGGCACTCTCCAGATGTGACCTCCCGAAGGGCCCCCAGAGCGCCGCGGCCGTCTTGACCCCGGCGGCTCGGCCCGAGTGCATGTCGTGAATGCTGTCGCCGACGTAGACCGTGCGCGCAGGATCGGCTCCCAACAGCGCCACGGCCTTCTCCACCGGTTCCGGATGGGGCTTGGGGTTGCTGACTTCGTCGGCGCAGACCATCACGTCCATCAGCGCTTCCAGACCAACCAGCGCCAGTCCGCGGAGGGCGCCCTGGCGGTTCTTGCTGGTGACCAGACCGGTTTGGATTCCTGACGACTTGATCTGTCTCACCGCCTCCACCACGCCGGGATACACCGTCACCATGCGATCATGGTGCTTGAGATTGAATTCCCGGTAGGTGGCAATCATGGCCTCCAGCATCTCCGGGGAGTCATGCCACTGGGAGAATTGGACCTGCAGGGGGGTGCCCACACCTCGAAGCCACTCCTCGTCCGATCGGGCCGGAAGATTATGCTGCGTGAGCGTATGGTGATAACTGTCGAGGATGAGCCTGATCGAGTCGATCAGGGTACCGTCGAGATCGAAGAGAACGGTTTGGAGCTGGGACATGACGGAGAAGCTACCGTGCCCATGCCGGTTTTCGCAGGTCCGAAGAGCACCAGACCGGTGAGTTTCACCTCGAGGTGATCGGGCATCGGCTCTGTCGGGGGGAGTGTCCGGACGAGAGCCTTGAGGTCACCTCGCCGGGCCTTGGCCAGCCGCTCCATCAGCGCGGCCTCACCTGCAGTGTGGCCCCGAGTAACAAAGCCGATTGCCCGCTCCAGCCAAGCCAGCGCCGCCGGGTCGTGGCGACGCACAGCTTCTCCCACCAGCACGTGCAGTTGGGCCAGAACCACTCGAGCTGCGGGATTCGGGTCGGGGACAGTCCAACGCCGTCCGGTTGTCGAATTGAGGCGCTCCCGTATGGCTTTAGCCAGTACGGCGAGATAATGCTGCAGCGGGGCAGGATCAGGTGCACTGGTGTCTGATTGCGCGGCGGCAGACTCGAGTCGTGACCCGATGACCTCGGGTGACTCCGTCCAGTGGGCCTGGTCATCGATCCAGAGAACCGTGCTGCTCAAGCCAGCGGTGAGGCCCGAGGGGGAGCAGACAAACCCCGCAAGCAGACCGCTGGATGAGCTCACGACCTGAGCCAGTCCCGTAGCCTCAGGGAGCCCTGCGAACCGGCTTGCCAACTCGCTTCGCCAGCGCCAGACATGCTTTCCCGAGGGCCCCAGCCCCACCGCAGCAGGCAGTTTGTTTTTCCGGGCCAGGGTGGCATTGACGCGGATCCGCCGTTCCAGCGGCGGGGGTAGAGCTAGGGTAACGACCTCTACCCGCGCGTGGATCGAGCCGTAGCGCACAGCTCGCCCTTCTCGTTGCTCTACCCGCATAGGGGTCCAGGGAAGGTCGTAATGAATCACTCGAGCCACGCGCTGCAGGTCCAACCCCTCAGCCGCCACGTCAGTTACCAGCAGGTGCCTGGGCGCCTCGGGCAATGAGGTAGCTGCCCGAAACCAGCCGAGCACATTTTCTCGCTTCAGTGGGGCGGGTCCTATGCCTGCCCGATCGCCGGTGCACCAGGCGATGCGGAGATCGGAGAGTGCGTCGCGCAAGTAGCGCACTGTCGCGCGGCTGGAGGCAAACACCAGCGTTGGGATGCCATCACCCAGCAGGACGCGGAGGCGTTCCAGCTTCAGGTCTTGTCTCGACGCGGGATCCTCCACTTGATGGATCATCATCTCCAGCTGCTCCAAGTCGCCCAGTTCGATCTCTGACTCGGCCCGCCCCACAGGCAGCAGCTCCCACCAGACCAGTTGGTCGTCCAGTTCGCGTGTGAAGTGTTTCAGTTCCCTCCTGTCCAGGGTTTGTCCGGCCCTCAGCGCGTCCCGCGCGTGCAGCAGCAATCGCCGGTAACGACGGAGGCTCTCCTGAAATGCAGCCGGGCTCGACGCCGCCGCCCGCAGGAAAACTCCCCTGATCAGCTCGGCGGTGCTCTGACAGCGGGACAGCTTGAGCGTACCCACCATCGCGAGCACCGCCTCGGCGGTCATGGACTCTCTTGGATCAGCAGGTTGGCGCCGGACCACACGCTGGGGCCTACAGTCAATTGGTGCGTCGTTCTCAAACACCAGCTCGCCCAGGGCTGGAGCTGAGCAGCCCTGCTTGAGCAGAGTCCGGAGTGAGCCCACCCCCTCCAGGAGCAGCGCATCATCTCGGATGGATAACAGGAGCTGAGCGGCGAGATCGGCCGCTCGATTTACGATTGGTGTAGCGGTCAGCAGCAGTGCGGAGCGGCCAGTCAGCCAGGGAGCGAGGTGCCGATAGCGTCTGGTGTGAGGATTACGGAAGTGATGGCTTTCATCGACTATGACCAGTCCTCGGGTGCCGCGCGGCAGCCGTCCCCGGCTGACCTGCTCGTGGGAGCAGAGCTCCACGGGAACACCGACCCGGGCAGCTGTGGCATGCCACTGGGACACCAGGGAGGCAGGGACCAGGCACGCGGTTGCTGTCTGATTGAGCTGCGCCGCCACGGCCAGGGCGATGAACGTTTTGCCGCTTCCCACAGGGTCTGCCAGGAGTGCACCACGGTAGCGCTCGATTGCCGCTACCACTCGGCGA
>DATKJJ010000238.1:0-9191 GCA_035543695.1 Gemmatimonadales bacterium
CCAGATGGGCGAGTCGATCGCCGAAGGGACGCTGTCCCGCTGGATCAAGAAGGTGGGAGACACGGTCCAGCGGGACGAGCCGATCTTCGAGATCTCGACCGACAAGGTCGATGCCGAGATCCCGGCTCCCAACGCGGGGGTACTGGCGGAAATTCTGGTGCAGGAGGGTCAGACGGTCTCGGTCCAGACCGTGGTGGCCCGGATCGAAACCGATGCCACTGCCGGGGCAGCGGCAAAACCGGCCGCACCCGACAGCCCTCGCCCGGCGGCAGCAGCACCCAATGCACCGGCACCGTCCAAGCCTCAGACTCCCTCCGGGGCTTCTCCCGCTCCAGTTGCTCCTGCGCCGTCTGCTCCTCCCAGGGGCGGCAACGCCGGCACTCAGCCATCGGCGCCGCCGCCAAGGGGAGTTCCCGCGGCTGCCAGCTCGGAGGCTCGGACCGTGGCAGATGCCACCGGGGGCAACGGGGCGGCGGAGACCGCCGAAGAACGGTTACGGCGGAAATCGACTCCGGTGGTTCGCCGCATGGCCGCCGAGCACAACGTGGACATCAGCGCGATACCCGGGACCGGACTTGCCGGGCGGGTGACCAAGAACGACATGCTGAGCTACATCGGCGGGGCAGCGGGACAGCCCGGCGGCGGGGCAGCACCGTCGAGACCGGCTCCAGCTCCCGGAGGGGCTGTGACGGCGTCGCCGTCCCGCGGCCCCGCGGCCCCAACCGTCGATCCCTGGGAAGGCGACCGGGTCGAGCCGTGGTCGCGGATCCGGAAGCTCACCGCGGATCACATGGTCATGTCGCGGCGGGTCTCACCCCACGTCAACACCATCTTCGAGATCGACTACACCCGGATCGTCCAGATTCGCGCCCGGCGGAAGCAGGAGTACGCGGAACGGGGCGTGAACCTGACCTATCTCGCGTTCATCACCAAGGTCGTGGCCGACAATCTCCGGAAACATCCGGTGCTGAACTCGGCCGTGTCCGGTGAGAGCACGTTGTTCCGGCGCGACATCAACATCGGGATCGCGGTCGCCCTGGACTGGGGCTTGATTGTGCCGGTCATCAAGCGGGCGGATGAGCTGTCGCTCCTGGGCGTCGCCCGCGCCATCAACGATCTGGGAGAGCGGGCCCGGACCAAGAAGCTGAGCCCCGATGAAGTGCAGAAGGGGACATTCACGATTACCAATCCCGGCGTATTTGGATCGGCCATCGGCACTCCCATCATCAACCAGCCCCAGGCGGCCATTCTGTGCGTCGGCAGCGTCGAGAAGCAACCGGCGGTGATCACGGTCGACGGCGCTGACATGATCGCGGTTCGCACCAAGGGATTTTTGTCGCTGGCCTTCGATCATCGGATCGTGGACGGGGCGGACGCCGATCGCTTTATGGCCGATGTGAAGCAGGGTCTGCAGGACTTTCCCGAGAGCGGGGCCTGATGCCGCGGCGGGTCATCGAGGTGGACGGCCAGCAGTGGGAAGTCTCGGTCAGCGGCCGGGTCACCCAGTACGTCAAGGATGAGTTTGGCCTGGTCTTTACCCGGGGCACCGGGGCGCAGCAGGAGCGGAGAGTGGTGCGCTATTCTCCGCTCGGCGCCAAGAGCCGGGAGACGTCGCTGGGACAGCTGAGCGATCAGGAGCTGAAGGAGCTGCTCCGTTATTCGCAGCCCTCCTGGACCGCGCCCGAGATGGGGTATCGGCGCTGAGCTCTCCTGCGGTCTCCGGGACCGTCGACCTGCACGTACACTCGACGGCCTCAGACGGAAGAGTGTCGCCTGACGGAGTGGTTCGTCGCGCCCGGGACGCCGGTCTCAGCGCGGTGGCACTCACCGACCACGATACCCTCGCCGGAGTACCCGAGGCTCTAGCCGCCGGAGAGCGCTACGGCGTCCGAGTGGTGGCCGGTTGCGAATTCTCCGTGGCCGCGCCCTGGGGCGAGATGCACGTCCTGGGATACCTCCTCCCCTCGCACTCGGCGGAGCTGGAGGCCTTTCTCGAACGCTGCAGAGCAGATCGGGTGCGGCGGGCCCGGGAGATGGTCAGCCACCTGCAGCGCCTCGGGCTGGACCTCTCGTTCGAGAACGTGCTGCAGGAATCCGGCGATGCCGCCGTGGGACGACCCCACGTAGCACGCGCGCTGGTTCGGCAGGGCGGGGCGGCTAACGCCAACGATGCCTTCGACCGCCTCATCGGGCGGGGCCGTCCGGCGTTCGTCGAGAAGACGCTCCCCAGTTTTGCCGAGGTGGCGTCGGTGGTGCACGCGGCGGGAGGTGTGGTCTCGATCGCGCACGTGAAGGAGCGCGGTACCCGCGAGACGGTTGAACGATTCAAGGGAGAGGGCCTGGACGCGATCGAAACTCGGCACCCGAGCCACGATCCCGACCTGCGCGCGCGGCTCACCGATATTGCCATCCAGTTGAACCTTCTCCGGACCGGGGGCAGCGACTGGCATGGGGATCCTGAGCCCGGTACAACTCACGGGGCTATGGGCTCACAGCTGGTGCCGCGGGAGTGGCTGGATCGGCTGGATGAGTGGAAGAATCAACCTGAGAGAGCGGTGGCGTCATGACCCTCCTGCAACCCGGCTCGCCCGCGCCCGACTTTTCGGCCGACGCCTCAGATGGACAGCGGTACCGGCTGACGGATTTGCTGCAGAAGAACCGAGTGCTGCTGGTCTTCTATCCCGGCAACAATACACCGGGCTGAAACCGCCAACTCTCCGCCGTGCGCGACGAGATCGAGACCTTCATCAACCATGACATCCGCCCGTTCGGGGTAAACCCCGCATCGGTGGAGAGCCATGCGAATTACGCGGCCAAGCTGGGGCTGCCTTTTCCTCTGCTCTCGGATACGAACCTCGCCATCAGCCGCGCCTACGGCACGCTGAAGCCGGACGGCAAGGGAGTTTCCCGTTCCGTCTGTCTGGTCGACCGAAACGGACTGGTGCTCTACAGCCAGGCCGGAGCACCGGGAGCGGAACTGGTGGTGGAGAGTCTGGCACCGTGAGCCCGAAGCAGGAGTTCACCGACAAGGTGGTGTTGGTCACCGGGGTGGGGCGCGCGGGGCAAATCGGCAATGCCGTCGCCCTCGCCTTCGGAAAAGCTGGGGCAAAGATCGTGGCCTGCGACCGGAATGCCGTCGGAGTGGCCGAACGGGTTCGGGAGTTCGCGGCCCAGGGGGTGGATGCCCGGCCCTGCGCCGGCGACCTCACCCAGCCGGACATCGCGGCACTCGCGGTGGAGATTGCCCTCAAGAATTTCGGTCGGCTGGATGTGGTGGTGAACGTGGCCGGGGGTCTCACCACCTATGGCCCCATCAGTGATCTCACGGTTCAGGCCATCGACCGGGAGATTTCCATCAACTTGAAAACGGCGGTGCTGGTGTCGCAGGCCGCCATTGATTCCTTGAGCCGGACCCGAGGGTGCATCATCAACTTTTCCTCGATCGCGTACTTCAGCCCCCAGGCGCCGATGGCGATCTATAGCGCCGCCAAAGCTGCCGTTGCCGGGTTCAGCCAAAGCCTTGCCCTCGAGCTGCGGGACCGGCAGATCCGGGTGAACGCGGTGGCGCCGGCCATGGTGCGAACCATGGACAACGTGGCCGCGGTGGGCGAAGGTGAGGCGCAGTACGTCGAGATGCGGGAAGTCACCGAGGGCGTGATGGCCCTCGCCAGCCCGTCGTCAACCGTTACCGGACAAATCATACCGATTGCACCGCCGGGCTCTGGCTCTCACTAATGGAGCTACGGGGTAAAGTGGCACTGGTGACCGGCGCCGGGCGCCGGTTGGGCCGCGCCATGGCGCAGGCACTGGCAGAACGGGGTATGACCGTCGCCCTGCATTATCACCAGTCTGAGGCCGGCGCGCGCGAGCTGGCGGGGCAGATCGAGGCCGCCGGGGGACGCGCCGCATGTTTCCAGGCCGACCTCACCGATGCCCATGCCGCCGAATCCCTGCCTCGTACGGTCGCCGCCCGGCTGGGCGGCCTCAACGTGCTGGTGAACTCCGCCGCGGTCATGCAGCACTTGAGCCTGGAGGAGACCACCCCGGAGCAGTGGGATGCGATTCTCGGTCTCAACCTGCGCTCGGTCTTCTTCTGTACCCGGGGAGCGGCGGCGGCGCTCCGGCAAAGCAGAGGCAAGGTGGTGAACCTGGCCGATCTGGCCGGTCTCGAACCCTGGCCCGGCTTTGCGGCCCATTCCATCAGCAAGGCGGGAGTCGTCATGCTGACCAAGGTGCTGGCGCGAAGCCTGGCTCCCGAAGTCACTGTCAACGCTATTGCTCCAGGAGCGGTGTTGGTGCCGGAAGACTACAGCGCCGACGAACGGGAGCGGCTGGTGCGCTCGACCCCGCTGCGCCGCCTGGGAAGTCCATCCGACGTGGTGGCGGCGCTGCTGTATCTCCTCGAGGGTGGTGACTACGTAACCGGCGAAATCCTGGTGGTCGATGGTGGACGACTGGTCCAGTAGCGCGGCCTTTCGCGATGTCGTCATCGTGGGGGGAGGCTGCTACGGCACCTTCTATACGGGGCAACTGCTGCGTGCCGCGGAACGAGATCGGGCCCGCTTCCGCCGCCTGCTGGTCGTGGACCGGGATCCGCAGTGCCGGGTTGCCCGGGAGATTGGCCAGGCCGAGGGAGTCACCCTCGTGACCCAGGACTGGGGTGAGTTCTTCGACCGGTATCTGGCCGAGGCTGCCCCAATCCCGGAGAGTGGCACCGGCGATGCCATCGTGCCGTCGCCGCTCATGCCCCATCTCATGTATGAATGGCTGGTTCGCCAGGCTCGCCGCCGCTGGCCCGGCCGGACGGTCCACACGACTGGGGTGCCTGCCGGACCCGGCACACCCTACGATGTGACGGCCCCCGACCAGACCCGCTACGTCTCGTATGCCGACTGGATCTGTCCCACGCACTGTATCGAGCCGGCCATTTGTCCCGTGATCCGAGCTCCCCGGAGCTGGGAGATGGCAGACGCCCTGACAGCCGTCGCCCGGAAACTGGATGGCTGTCGCCCTACGGCAGGCCCGGTTCTCTTCGTCTGCGAGCACCGGGTCTATGGTGTTGGCATGTTCGACGTTGCCGAGGTGCTCGCGGGCGATGCGGCGGTGGCGGCCGCGGGCTCGCGGGACAGCCCGGTCGATGTGCTGGTCGGCACTGTGTCCAGCTGTCACGGCGCGGTGAATCTGCTCCACCTGGGCTAGCCGCGCGGGAACCCTCGGACGTTCTATATTTTGGAGCCATAGAGAGTTTCGCGTGCATCCTGGAGCGGGTATGGCCGGCAAGGCAGAACTGGACGTCATCATCGTAGGTGGAGGCCCGGCGGGGCTCTGCGCAGCCATGTATGCCGGGCGGGGGCTGCTTCGCTCGGTACTACTGGAGCGGGGTGTCCCCGGCGGGGAGCTGCTGAATACCGAATGGATCGACGACTATCCCGGATTCGAGCACGTCCTCGGCCGGCAGCTCGCCGATCTGATGACGGCGCACGCCGTCAAGTTCGGGGCCGATATCCGGCAGGATACGGTGGAGTCGATCGTGCGACTGGACGACGGCACCTTCGATGTCGCCACCGGGATGGGTCATCTCTATCAGGCGCCGGCGGTCATTCTCACCGCCGGGGGCACGCCCACCAAGCTGGAGGTCCCGGGTGAGGTTGAATACGCCGGCCGGGGTGTCTCCTACTGTGCCGTGTGCGACGGGGCATTTTTCAAGGGGGAGATTCTGGCTGTGATCGGAGGCGGGGATGCCGCCGTCGAGGAAGCCGATTACCTGACCCGCTACGCCCAGAAGGTGTATGTCATTCACCGCCGCGACGAGTTTCGGGCCTCGAAGATCTTGCAGGAACGGCTGTTCGCCAACCCGAAGATCGAAGTGATCTGGAATAAGCGGGTGCTCGAGTTCAAGGGCGCGCCGGCCGGTCTGCAGTCGGTGCAGCTGCAGGACACGGTGACCGGAGCGCTGTCATCCCTCAGTGCTACGGGAGCCTTCATTTTCGTCGGATTTCGGCCTAACACCGGGCTGGTCAAACAGCATGCGGTGCACGATCCCAGCGGTTACCTGATCACGGACGAGCGAATGATGACCTCGATTCCGGGATTGTTTGCGGCGGGAGATGTGCGGTCACAGCTGACCCGCCAAATCACCACCGCTGTGGGAGACGCGACTACGGCGGCCATTGCGGTCGAGAAATATCTGACCGATCGGAAGACTCGAGCGCAGCCGAAGGCGAAGGTTGGTGTCTAGTCCCGAGGTGGTGGCGATGCCGAATGGACAGTTCGCCCAGAACTGTTACCTCGTGGCCGATGCTGCCGCCGGCGACGCGGTGATCATCGATCCGGGCGAGGAGTCCAGCCGTTTCCTGGCTGAGCTGAACCGCCGGGGTTGGTCGCTCCGCGCCATCTGGCTTACGCACGCCCACATCGACCATATCATGGGAGTGAAGGCCGTGCACGAGGCCACCGGCGCCCCGATCTACCTGCATCGGGCGGACCGGCCGTTGTACGACTCGCTTCCGCAGTACGGGTCCTGGGTAGGAATGCAGCTGGAGCGCCCGCCGGCTCCCCATGCGGAGCTCACGGCTGGGCAGAACCTCCGAATCGGCGATTACCGCTTCGAGGTGCGATTCACACCGGGGCATTCTCCCGGCAGCGTCAGTTTTCTGGGGTACGGCCTGATCTTCGGGGGAGACGTGCTCTTCAACGGATCGGTGGGCCGGACGGACCTGCCGGGCGGCGACGCCGCGACGCTCATGGCCACGATCCAGAGTGAGTTTCTCTCCTTAGCCGACTCGACCGTGGTGCACAGTGGCCACGGACTCGATACCACTATCGGGGTCGAACGGCTCACCAATCCATTCCTGACCGGGGCGTACCGGATTGGGTGAGACCGTGGGGAGGTGGGACAGCGGGGTGGCAGGGCAGTCAATCCCTCCCGCAGGAGACGGCACGATGCCGGCCCACGAGACTTGGTCCGGTGCTGCCCCGCTGCCCCGCCGCCTCGCTGACCGACCGACGTGTAACCGCTGCGGTTTTCCGGTTCGTCCGCGAATCCGCGGCTGCAAGAATCCTTGCGCCAACTGCGGCACCATCTATCCACTCGGGGACTGTTCTGACTGACCGAGCGGTGTGGACCATTCCCGATCTCGACGTGTTTTCCGGGATCGACGCGCGGTCTTCGCTGGACATCTCCCGGAGTGTCCTGCCGCCCCGCCTCAGACCCGGCGCACTTGGGGTGCTCGACATCTCCGAGTTTTTCGGGGAGACCACCGGAGGGGTTCGCACCTACCTGCTGCAGAAGGCACGCTACGTCGAGTGTCGGCCCGAGCTGCGCCAGATCCTCGTGGTGCCGGGTGCGCGTGACTCGATCCACGAGACCGGCGGTGTTCGTTGCTACCGGCTGCACGGTCCTTCGATCCCAACCCAGAAGCCGTACCGCTTCATGCTGGCGACCCGCTCCACCACCCGGATCGTGGGCCACGAGCGCCCCCAACTGATAGAGGTCGGCAGCGCCTGGTTCGCCCCCTGGCTGGTGCACTTCGCCACGCGAGGAGGACAGGTCCCGGCCGTGTGGTTCTACCACAGCAATTTTCCCCGGGTGATTGCCCCCTGGCCACGCACGGCGGGGGCGATGCGTCGCACCGCGAGCCATTTCGCCTGGCGGTACGTCCGCCGCTTGAGCCGGCTGGTCAAGGCCACTCTGGCTCCCTCGGATTTCGTGGCGGGCGAGTTGGAGCGCGAGGGCGTGGAACGCGTGCAGCGGGTTTCCCTCGGCGTGGACCTGGACCGATTCCACCCGCGGCGTCGGGCCTATGGGGCGGAAACCCGTCGGAGCCTGGGGCTGCCGCAGGGGCCTCTGGCGCTCTTCGTGGGTCGGATCGCCCGGGAGAAGGAGCTCGACCTGCTGCTCTCGAGCTGGCCGGAGGTCGAGCGGCGAACCGGGGCTCGACTCGTCCTGGTGGGAAACGGTCCCTCACGCGCGAGACTGCAGCGGCAGCGGGGAAGTGACCGGTTTATCTGGCTTCCGTTCGAGGCGGATCGAGAACGCCTGGCCGATCTCATGGCCGCGGCCGATCTATATGTTGCTCCGTGCTCCCTGGAGACCTTCGGGCTCTCCGCTCTGGAGGCCCTGGCCAGTGGCACCCCGGTGCTCACTGCTGACCGGGGGGGCGTGGCGGAAACGGTGGCCCGATCCGGGGCGGGTGCATCGTTTGTGTCCGGTGACGGCCACGCACTGGCGGAGGCGGCCATCCAGCTGATCACCGGAAGCCTGGACGATCTGGGGATCCGGGGGCGGGCGTACGTGGAAGCCAACCACGGATGGGATCAGGTGTTCGACCGGCTGTTCGGCGTATATCGCCGCATTCTGGATCTGTGATGCTGCTGGTCTCCATTCACGACGTCACCCCTGCTCACGAAAAGAACGTTCTGAAGCTCTGGGATCTCTGCCAACGCCGTGGTGTGACCCCCGCGCTTCTCGTCGTACCCAACTGGCACGGCGAGTGGCCGCTGGAGCAGTATCCCCAGTTCGTGCAATGGGTCCAAGCTGGGGCAGAGCAGGGCGCAGAGCTGATCCTGCACGGCGAGCGGCACGATGAGAGTGGGCTACGGCGGGGGCCCGGCGATGCCTGGCGAGCCTGGGGCAACACCGCCCGAGAGGCGGAGTTTCTCACTCTGGCAGAGCCACTCGCCCATCGCCGAATCGCCCAGGGCCTTGGCCGACTGCGTCGGGTAGGGATCAATCCCTCAGGGTTTGTTGCGCCCGCCTGGTTGGCCCGCGAGGCCACCGACACGGCAGCGCGAGCGCTGGGGCTGGAGTTCACTGAAGATGCGTCGAGCATTCACCTGCTGTCTTCAGGCGAGCGAGTTGCGTCGCCGGTTGTGCGGTGGAGCTCGAGAACGCCTATCAGGGCCTGGGGCTCGTCGGCGGTAGCGGCGGCTCGCTGGCGGCTCCAACGAGACAGCGCCTGGCCTCGGCTTGCACTTCATCCCCAGGACCTCGATCACCCCGCAACCGCCCGATCGCTGGCCGGTGCTCTGGACCGGTGGTGCGAGCATCGAACTGTCGGCCGATACGCTGACCTCTGCGCCATTCGGCAGCTTGCGTGACGGCATTAGAGGCTCACCTCATCTGTGTCGGCCTGGTGGCTGCCGATCTGTTGGCGCGCGCCTGGCGCATTCAATGGATCATCCAGGGCCTC
>DATKJJ010000239.1:0-6172 GCA_035543695.1 Gemmatimonadales bacterium
TCTGGGGAGGCCACATACCGCCCCTCTCCATGAGCAACCGGCAGGCGCAGGCGGGCACCGGGCTCGTAGTCGCAGGTGAACGCGGTGTCGGTTTGCTCGACCGTGACATCCACCGGCTTGGACACGAAGGTGAGCCCGGCATTTCTCAGCAGCGCGCCGGGCAGCAACCGGGCCTCGCACAGGATTTGGAATCCATTGCAGATCCCGAGCACCGGGCGACCCTCGGCTGCGTGGCGCTCCACCGCCTGCATGATCGGGCTAAAGCGGGCAATAGCGCCGGTCCGGAGATAGTCGCCATAGCTGAATCCGCCGGGAAGGATGACGATGTCGGCGCCCTTCAGGTCGGTGTCGCGATGCCACACGAAGAAGGCATCTCCGCCGTAGCTCTGCGCCGCACGCAGGGTGTCGAAATCGCAGTTGCTGCCGGGGAAGCGCACGATCGCCACCCGGTTCATCAGTCTTCCTCCACGGCCAGCAGATAGTCCTCGGTAACCGGATTGGCCAGCAACTTGTCGCACATCAGCCGGGCCCGCGCTTCTGCCTCGTCCCGTGAGCCGGCATCCACGTCCAGCTCGATGGCTCGGCCCACCCGAACGGCTCCGGCTTCGGCAAAACCGAGCGCGGAGAGCGCGTGCTCGACGGCCTGGCCCTGGGGATCCAGCAGCCCGGTCCGCGGCATCACTCGCACGTGTATGCGAAAGGTCATTATTCGGGCTCCTGTCGGCGGTCTCCTGAGTGCCTGCGGCGCTCATGCGAGAGCGGTGGCGGCAGCGTGGGATCATGCGCGTCAGCCACCCGCTCTCCGATCACCGTGACCGGCTCCGGCCGTTCCATTAACCCCAGCACCGTGGTTCGGACCAGACCGAAGGCCATGTACAACAATCCCAACGGAAACAAAAAATACTCAGGTGCGAAGATTCCGCCGAACAGAATGAGCAGATGGACCGTGAGGCCCAGAATCCCTCGCGCGCTTCGGACCCCGATCGGAGGGAACTTCGGGTACTTGACGTTGCTGACCATCAGCACCGCCAGCAGCAGCATGAGCACCACCAGTCCCTCATGCTGCAGATCCATGTACGCCAGTGAGGCGCGATACCAGTTGGTCTGGCTGAAGGGATAGTAGACGGCCAACGTCATGCCGGCCGAGGGCGAGGGCATTCCGGTGAACCAGCCGGTGGAAGCTTTGCCGGCAGAGAGCACGTTGAAGCGGGCCAGCCGGAGCGCCACCGCGACCACGTAGATGTAGCACAGGATCCAGGCGAAACGCCCCGCGTTCGAAAAATCGAGGAAGTACATCAGCAGGGCAGGGGCCACCCCGAAGGAGATCAGGTCGACCAGCGAATCGAGCTCCGCACCGAAGCGGGTCCCGGTGCCGGAAAGTCGGGCCACCCGGCCATCCAGCATGTCGAGAATCCCGGCAAAGACGATGAACCATCCCGCCCACCGGAAATTGCCGTTGAACGCCGACACGATAGACCAGAAACCAAAGAACAGGTTGCCGAGGGTGAAGGCACTCGGCATCACGACCACAACGTGGCGCATGGTGGGTCGGGGAAGGCGCTCGCGCCGCTGTCTCAGCTCCATTCGGCCACCACAGACACTCCTACCAGTGTGTTATCGCCAGTTTTGACCAGGACGCGGGTATTCGCTGGAGGCAGGAAGAGGTCGACTCGAGAGCCGAAACGGATCATCCCCATCCGTTGCCCCTGCTGCACTCGGGTTCCCACCTCGTGATCGGTAACGATCCGCCGGGCGATCAGACCCGCGATCTGACGGATTAGAACCTTGCCTCGCCCATTCATCAGCCCAACGCTGGACTGTTCGTTGTCCAGACTCGACTTTTCAGCTGCCGCGTGACCGAACTTGCCGGGGTTGTACTGCCGGTACTCCACGGTTCCGTCCGTCGGGTACCGATTCACATGACAGTTGAACACGTTCATGAAGATCGAGATCCGCATGGCCCGGCCCCCGAAGAAAGCCGGCTCCTCGACCTCGACGATGCTCACGACCTTGCCATCGGCCGGAGCCAGGATGAGTCGGTCTCCTCGCTGGCCCTGGCGATTCGGGTCTCGAAAGAACGCTACCACCCAGATGGCCAGAGCGGTCCAGAGCACCGCAGCGATCCACCACGTCGGCGTGGCGTAGCGCCAAACTGCCAGCCACAGCCCCAGCGAAATGGCCCAGGCCCCGACGATGAACCAGCGACCCTCCGGTGCGGTTCGGATCACGGCTCCACCGCCAGCTCACGTCCGGTAAGAAGGCGGAAGGCCTCGAGATAGCGTCGGCTGGTGGCCTGCACAACTTCAGGAGGAAGCGCAGGCGGGGGGGCTTCGCCGTTCCATTGGCTGGCCGCCTTGAGGGAAGCCAGGTAGTCCCGGAGCGGTTGCTTGTCAAAGCTGGGTTGGGCGTGACCCTGCTGGTACCGGTCGGCCGGCCAGAAACGGGAGGAGTCGGGCGTCAGAAGCTCATCGATCAGGCGCAGATCGCCTTGGAGGTCCATGCCAAACTCGAACTTGGTGTCGGCGATGATGATGCCGTTCCGCGCGGCGTGGTCCCGACCTGCCTCGTAGATGGCAAAGCTGGCCTCCCGGAGCCGCTCCGCCAGAACGGGCCCGAGCGTCTCGGCCACGGCATCGAAGGTGATATTGAGATCGTGGCCGGTTTCTGCCTTGGTTGCGGGCGAGAAGAGTGGAGGATCCAAGCGCTGGCTTTCCACCAGTCCCTCCGGCAGCCGCTCGCCCGCCAAGGTTCCCCGATGGCGGTATTCCGCCCAGGCCGACCCCGACAGGTACCCGCGCACCACACATTCAAAGGGCACGGGCGGGGCCCGCCGAACCAGCATGGCCCGACCCGCCAGCTCGGAGCGGAGGCTTCCCAGCTCAGGTATGCGGTCGACGATTTCTCCGGTTCGCGCGGTGATATAGTGCGAGGGAAATACGTCGGCCAGGCGTTCGAACCAGGAGGCACTGATTTGAGTCAACACCGCGCCCTTGTACGGCACCGGCTCCCGCATCACCACGTCGAACGCGCTCACCCGATCGCTCGCGACGATCAGCAGATGCTCGTCGTCTACCTCATATACTTCGCGCACCTTTCCCCGGCGAAGCAAAGGGAGCGGCAACCGGCTCTGCACCAGCGTGGCCTGCGGCCTCATACCACGACCTCCGTTGCTTCGGCCTCTGCTGCCAGGGGCCGGGCCCGGCCCAGCAGCGGCTGCAGGTACTCGTCGATGAACTCTGGTACCTGCTGCGCTGCCCTGCCGGTGTAGTTAACCGGGTCCAGCTCGGCCTGGAGTGTAGCGGTAGAGACGCCGCGGAAGGCTGGATCGGCCGCGAGCCGTGCCAGCAGATCGTTGGTCTGGCCCCGGCTCACGGCCTCTGCCACGGCCAGGCTGTGCCGCCGGATCACCTCGTGGAGCGCCTGACGGTCGCCGCCCGCGGCAACACCCAGCATCAGCCAGCGTTCAGTCGCCATGAACGGCATCTGGTCCGCCACGTGCCGCTGGATCACCTCTTCCCGAACCTCGAGCCCCGCCGCGATGTTGGTGGCCAGAACCAGAATCGCGTCAGTGGCCAGGAAGCCCTCGGGGAGGGTGAGTCGCCGGTTGGCGCTGTCGTCCAGGGTGCGCTCCAGCCATTGGGTTGCCGCCGTCTGCGAGGTGTTGGCCGGCAATGCCATGACGTACCGGGCCAGGCCGCTGATCCGTTCCGCCCGCATCGGGTTGCGCTTATAGGCCATGGCGCTGGAGCCAATCTGCTCCGACTCGAAGGGCTCCAGCAGCTCTCCCTCGTGCTGCAGCAACCGGAGATCACCGGCCATTTTGGAGGCCGACTGCGCGATGCCGCCGAGGGCCTCCAGCACCACGCTGTCGGCCTTGCGGGAATAGGTCTGACCGGTCACCGCGAAGGTCTGCTGAACCCCCAGCTTGTTCGCAACCCGGCGGTCGAGCTCGCGGACCTTCTCGTGGTTCCCACTGAACAGCTGAAGGAAAGAGGCCTGCGTGCCAGTGGTGCCCTTGCAGCCGCGCAGCCGAAGTCCCTCGATCCGGTGACACATCTCCTCCACGTCGAGGGAGAAGTCCTGCATCCACAGGGTGGCGCGCTTTCCGACCGTGGTGAGCTGGGCCGGCTGGAAGTGCGTGAACGCCAGGCAGGGAAGTCCGGCATAGCGGGTGGCAAATCGCTCCAGCGCTTGCAGCACGGCAATCAGCCGCCCCAACAGCAGACGCAAACCGTCGCGCATGACGATCAGGTCGGCGTTGTCGGTCACAAACGCGCTGGTGGCACCCAGGTGGAGGAAAGGCCGAGCCGCCGGCGCCTGGTCGCCAAAGGCGTGGATGTGAGCCATGACATCGTGCCGGAACCGGCGTTCGTAGCGGGCGGCCACGGCCAGATCGGCATCGTCCAGGTGGGCGCGCATCTGGGCGATTGCCGAATCGGGAATATCCAGGCCCAGCTCCCGCTCGCTCTCGGCCAGAGCCAGCCAGAGCCTGCGCCAGAGGGAGATTCTGCGAGCCTCGCCCCACAGCGTCTGCATGGCGGGCGACGCGTAACGCGTGCTCAGCGGAGAACGCCAGCGCTCGTCGGTCATCGGAAGATCAGATCGGTAAAGGTGACCTGTCCCTCGCGCTCGACGTAGATCCGGACCACCTGGCCCGGCCGGACGTTCATCAGATCGGAGACATCCGCGGCACTGCGAACCGGCGACCGGTTAATAGCCAGGATCACGTCTCCCTCCTGCAGCCCAGTCGCGCGACTCACCTGAGGCGAAAGCCGAAAGATCAAAGCGCCCTGCTCGCTCCGGATACTGCGCTCCGCTTGAATGGCGGGGGTGACGTTGATCAACTGCAGGTCCTGGAGCACGGTGATCTTTTCAGCGGTGACGGTGGGGAGGTCGCCGGTCACGATACGCCGCTGGGCGGTGCCGCTCCCGCTCCGCTGCACCACGGTCACCGTGTCGCCCACGTGGAGGTCGAGCTTGACCGCCTCCCAATCGAGATAGTTTCGAAGCCGCCGGCCGTTGGCCTCGACCAGAACATCGCCCGGTCGCAGGCCGGCCCGTGCCGCCGGACCACCGGGCGCCACACTGGAAAGCGCCACCCCGCCCTGACTCTTCCATTCCCGCATGGCAGTCGCTCCCTCGACCTCGAGCCCAACCCAGGCGCGGCGCACGGTACCGCTCTTGATGATCTCGTCGGCTACCCGGACGGCCCGTTCGATCGGAATGGCGAACCCCAGCCCGACCGACCCGCCGCTGCTGCTGAAGATCGATGAGTTGACTCCGACGACTTCACCCAGCGCGTTGGTCAGCGGCCCGCCCGAGTTGCCCGGGTTGATGGCGGCATCGGTCTGAATCATGTCCAGATATAGTCCGGTCTGCTCGCCGCCCGGGAGAATGTTGCGTCCGGTGGCGCTCACCACTCCAACGGTGACGGTCGGCTCCGCGTTGCCCAGCATATAGGCGTATGGATTTCCCAGGGCGACCACCCATTCCCCAATCATCAGGTCGGTGCTGCGACCCACTGCCACGGTCGGCAGCCCCTCGCGTTTGACCCGCAGCACCGCGATATCGGTAACCGGGTCTTCGCCCAGCACCGTGGCCGGCAGGTCGCTGCCGTCAGGCAGGGTCACCACCACCCGCTCGGCATTGGCCACGACGTGTTGATTGGTGACGATGATGCCGCTGGACCGAAGGATGAAGCCGGTTCCGTAGCCCTGGACGACGCGAGCACCTTCCGGGACAAAGAAGAAATCCCAGGGCGACCGGGCGGTCACCTGCTGGCGCGACGTCACGTTGATCGAGACGACCGAGCGGGACACCCGATCCGCGGCTGTGACCAACGCGGTGCGGCGGGACACATCGATACCATTCTGGGCCGAAGCCACCCGAGATGACGCCTGGGCTCCTGCGGTCGCAACTCTGAGCTCCCGCCTGGGCGCATCGCGGCATCCGATGGAGGCCAGGCCGATTGCCAGCAGAAGGCTAGCTGAGCGGCGCGGCGGCATGAGTTGCCTCGACTGGGTACTCGAATAGCTCCGGCGGATATGTCACCGCGCTGAAGTAAAGGCCCTGGGGCGGAGCTGGCGAACTGGTCTCGCTGTTATCCTGCCGCATCAGCAGCATATCTATGTCATCCAGCGGGCGCCGGCCCAACCCGATCTCTACCATGGTG
>DATKJJ010000240.1:0-5456 GCA_035543695.1 Gemmatimonadales bacterium
ATTTTGATATTGAAGGGGCCCTTGTTGAACTTGGCGGTGACGTTGCGATCCACCGTCATGTTTACCTGGCACGCTTCGGTTCCGGTACAGCTGGTAACGCCTGAGGTCCATCCGGCAAAGGCATGGCCCACTGCCGGCGCCGCTTTCAGCGTGACAGTTCCACTGATCAACTTCGAGCAGACGGGGCCGCTGGCCGCTCCGAGAGAAATGCGGCAGTTGATGCCGCTGGGAACCGACGTCACGGTCCCGGTCCCAGTACCCGACCCGATGATGGTGAGCTTGTGAGCGACTGCGGCGGTAGCTGTGGATGGTGCGGTGAGCTCGGAATTGTCCTGGCAGGCGTACAGTATCAACAGGCCTGCAATGAGCAAAGTTGGTGTAAGGAGTGCGAGCGGGGAGATGCCCCCAACCCAGAACCTGATCCTTTCTTTCCAGCCTGGCATCCCGCTACCCTCTGCTGCTGTTTCGCCCGTCGCCAATCTTCCTGCCCAACCCTACTCCACACCGATCAAGCCGCCGTCAAGTCACTGGCGCTCAGCACTCTTCGCACAAGAATGCCGAGACACCTGTTCGGCGGCTCGGCGGTCGTGGAATCCCTGGGGGAGAAGGCGAGGACCCGTAGCTTTGCGACCCCGGCTTTCGCCGGGTGTGCCTATCGCAATGTCACCAACGATTCTTTCTTACAGCGCGGTACCCGGCCCGTCAATGACTCCAGTCCCATCGGGTAAGGGAATCCGCTGGGACGACCGGCGGCCCGGCCGCTCCCGCGCTTCCCACTGTTCCAGCGCTTCCCGCTCGTCCTCCGGTGGGTCTTCCCAACCATTATATGTCGGTACCATGGCAGCTCCTCGCCTGTTATGGGCAAGAGTGTGCCATTACCTGCTCAAGTGAGAGTCAAGCCGGCCGGGAAGGAGAGCGCCGGGCGCGGCGAGCCAGGGCGGGGAAGCCGTAGTGCCGGCGAACCAGCATCCAGAGCACCGGCGCGATGATGAGCACCACACCGAGGATGATGCCAGTGGATTTGGTGGAGAAGTCGAGCAGCTTGAGGGCGGAGGCAAGCAGTACGAAGGCCAGGGCCCGGCGGATGAGGCCTCCGGGGGCTTGCGCCGAGAG
Organism: Gemmatimonadales bacterium; assembly: GCA_035543695.1. Taxonomy (GTDB): domain Bacteria; phylum Gemmatimonadota; class Gemmatimonadetes; order Gemmatimonadales; family GWC2-71-9; genus CAVVWJ01. The sequence goes on from DATKJJ010000240.1 coordinate 1,114, forward strand.
GTGAGCTCCCACCCACACCCCCGGAATGCATCCCAGGAGCAGTGAGGTGGTGATGTCCATGTGGAAGTCGCCGAACAGGATGTGGCCCAGCGCCGCGGACGCGACCAGGGGCACGGCCTGTACCAGATCGGTGCCGACCAGCTCATTGGCGGTCAGGCTGGGATACAGCGCCATCAAAGCGATGATGATCAGAGAGCCCGAGCCGACCGAGGTGAGGCCGACCACCAGCCCGCCCAACGCGCCCACGATCATGGTTGGCCCGGGACGAAGACTCAGGTGGGGTGGGCCCTCGGGTAGCGGCGCGGCTCGGCCGTCGCGTACCCGGGCATACTCCAGCAGCCGAATGTAGGCGCGGGCAATCAGCCCAGCGGCCGCCAGGAGCAACGCCAATCCCAGAGCCAGGCGGATCATGTCCTGCACATCCTGGCCGCGGCCCAGTGCCCGGGCGACGAGGACGCCGCTGAAGGCGCCGGGCACCGACCCGATGCAGAGCCATTTGACCAGGCCCAGGTGCACGGTACCCCGGCGCAGGTGCACCACGGATCCCACCGGCTTCATGATCGCGCTTGCCACCAGATCGGAGGACACGGCCGCCAGGGGCGGCACTCCGAAGAAGAGCACCAGCACCGGGGTCATGAGGGCCCCACCGCCCATGCCGGTGAGCCCGACGACGATGCCGATGCCGAAGGCGGCAAATGCAAGCAGAAAATCGAGATTCATGGAGTCACCATTCTCTTCTCCTGCTCCGGGGTGGGAAGCTGACAGCTCAGGGCGGGCCCAAACCAGCGATGGCGCCGCCGTGCGATCCAGTCGTACACTCGATCCCGGACCGGGCGGGGAACTACCCGCGCCAGACCCAACAGTCTCCAGGGCAGCCCCAGGTATCGGGCCAACCGGAGCGCCGCCTCGGACCGGATGGAGACCTCATATCCGCCGGCCGCGTCGCCCTCGAGCAGTGCCACCGAATCCACCGCTCGGAGCTCGGGGTGCCGGGCGATTATCTTTCGGGCGAACTCGCTCTGGAGGGAGGCAAAGCACAGCGTTCCCTTCCGGTCCGCCCGAAGCACCAGCTGCACGATGCGGGTGCAGAGACCGCACTCACCATCAAAGAGCAGGACGCTCTGGTGCTCCATGTCCATATGAGACTGTCCCAAGAACGACGTAGCATGATACCGGCGCTCCTCCGCCAACCCAAGGCTCACCGGATATTCCGCGCGAGCGCCGCCGCCATCCTTTCAGCGATGGTGCTGCAGGGGTGTACCCACACGACCAATCTGCTCAATCCCACCACGCCGGCGTTTCTCGGCTCGTATGCGGCCACGGCAGATTCGGTGGATGCCGGTGAGCTCCGGGTCGTGAGCTTCAACGTGAAGCTGGGGCGCAATATTCCCGGCGCCATCAGCGTCCTGGAGAAGAGCCCGTTGGCGGGAGCGGACGTGATCGCGCTCCAGGAGATGGATGAGGTCGGCGTGGAGCGGATTGCCCGGACGATGAAGCTGAACTACGCGTACTATCCCGGCTCGATCCACCCCACCGACGACCGCTACTTCGGTCCGGCCCTTCTCTCCCGGTGGCCGATCGAGCGCAGCTGGAAGCTGATCCTTCCCCATGAAGGGCGCCTCCGGCATCAGCAGCGCACCGCCACGGGTGCAATCCTCAGGATCGGCAATCACCGGGTGCTGGCGTACGCGGTGCACCTGGAGACCCAGCTCAAGATTTCGGAGCAGGGCCGCCGGGACCAGGTCCAGACCATCCTCGACGATGCGGCAGCATTCAACGGGCCTACGGTCATAGCCGGCGACTTCAACAGCGAAGGGATCGGGCCATTTCTGGTGAGAAATGGCTATCGCTGGCTCACCGAGCGGGTCGGGCCCAGCATCACCATGTTCTCCTGGGACCACATCTTCGTTCGCGGGCTGGAGCCGCGGCAGGCGGGAGTGATGCATGAGGTCCACGGCGCGAGCGACCACAAGCCGGTGTGGGCGGTGGCCGCGCGAATGGAGCCGGCCGCGCTGAGAAGCGCCAGCCGCTGACGCGGTATCAGCTGGCCTGCAGGGGATTGGCGGGCAGCGGGGTAGGGGCCGGGCGCGGTTTCTCCGCCGTGCTCGCCGGCTCAGCGCTCGAGCCGGCGCTCAGATGCACACCACACGTCGAACAGAAGACGGCGTCGGCCTCGGGACGGGGGCCGCAGCTCCGGCAGCTCTGCTGCGAAGCAGGTGGGGGCGACTGCTCCGCCCGCAGCGCCTCGAGTGCTATGCCGGTGTATTTGGCCTTGAGGAATTCGTAGTCCGCATCCGATAGCTTGCCGGTCTCGCGATCGAAGTCGATCTCCTTGAGCGCGCTCAGCGCTACGCCCCTCGGCGTCTCTTCCGGATCCAGCGGCTCGTCCGGACGGTAGCTTCTGTCGGAGGGACGAAACAGCGGCACCAGCACCAGCATCAATCCGGCCATGCCGACCAGCACGGCCGCAATGGCCTCGCCCAGCATCAGTCCTCCACTTCAGCGAGCGCTGCCTTCAACCGGTCCAGCTCATCCGCGCTGGCGGAGACGGGCGGTGGCACCTCCGGCGCCCGCTGCACCGCCTCCCGCCGCCGCAGAACCGCCGCCAGCACGATTCCCGCCGTGGCCACAGCGGCTCCGGGAAGGAGATAGCCCCAGAGATTGAATCCCTTCGGTTTGGGAGCCATCAGCGCCTTCTCGCCGTACTTCTGCACGAACGCGTCGAGAATCTCCCGGGCCGACTTGCCCTGGTCTCGAAGCGCAAGCACCTCCCGATGCAGTGCCGGCGAGTAGGTGCAGGAGAAATCGGTGGTGCGGCAGGTGAAGACATCGAGAGTGCAACCGCAGTTGCAGGCCAGCTGCAGCTCGATGGCTTGAATCTCAGCGCTGTTCTCCCGGGCGTCGGTGGGCTGCCGGGAGCGGCCCAGCGCGGTGGGATCTCGCAGCGTTCCGGTGGCTCCGCGGCCGGCCAGGGAATCCACTTGCTGCTGCCCCAGACCGAGTGGAACCACTGCCGCCAGTGAGCCGATGAAGGCGCGGCGGGAGAGAGTGCATGTCATGGGAGCGAACGGCATCTAGTCGGCCCCAGTTCCTACCAGCTCGACCTGATACCCTGCCTGTTTCCTACGGGGGGCCGCCACGACCGGACCTCCGCCGGGCCACATGGTGATTATCCCGCCGAACACGAGCACCAGTCCGCCGAACCAGACCCACCACACCAGCGGGTTCAGGTTGAAGCGGTAGACCGCTTCCTCGGTGCCGTTCACCGCTCCGGCAAACACCATGTAGACGTCTTCCTGCAGATTGCTGCGAATGGCCACTTCGGTGGACGGCTCGAAGGTGGGACGCCCGAAGCTGTCCACGTGCTGCCGCTTTTCCGAGGTCATGAGTCCAGCCCGCCGCCCGTCCTTGGTGACCTCTACCGTCGCGGCGGAGACCACCCGGTTCAGCGCCTCGTACTGGGAGATCCCGAGGTGAGTAAAGCGATAGCTGTGACCGAAGGGGCTCCGCATCTCGACCGACTCACCCGGCTTGAGCGTGGCTTCCTGCTGGCGGCGGAAGGCCATTCCCGCAAAGGCCACGAAGTAGATCAGAATGCCCGCGTGCACGATGTACCCGCCATAGCGCCGGCGATTCCGGCCGATCAGCCTGGCGAATGCCAGCGGGGGCGACTCGCCGTGCATCCGGCGCCGGGCCCGGATTCCCCGGTAAAACTCCTGCACGATGGTGCCCGTAACGAAGCCGGCCAGCGCCAGCGCCATGACGGCATACAGATCGCGCATACCCACCGCGAGCAACGCCACCAGGGTGACCAGGCCGGCCAGCCCGGGAACGATGAATTGACGCTTCAGGTTGGCCGTCGAGGCCTTGCGCCAAGCGATCAGCGGGCCAATGCCCGTGAGCGCCAGGAGCAGCAGCCCCAGCGGCACGTTCACCCGATTGAAGAACGGGGGTCCGACGGTGATCTTGGTGCCCTTGACCAGCTCGGACAGGATGGGGAACAGCGTTCCCCAAAGCACCGAGAACGCTATCCCCACAAACAACAGGTTGTTAAAGAGAAATGCCGCTTCCCGGCTCACCATCGACTCGAGCCGCGCGTCGGCCTCGAGCAGCGGCCAGCGGGTATAAAGGAGAGTAAACGCCAGCACCAAGATCACGACCAGGAACGCCAGGAAGAAATATCCCACGTTCGACTGGGTAAAGCTGTGCACGCTGGCGATGACCCCGGATCGGGTGAAGAAGGTTCCGAAGATGCTCAGGAGGAACGTCCCGAAGATCAACCCGAAGTTCCAGCGCTTCAGCATCCCACGCTTTTCCTGGATCATGACCGAATGGAGAAACGC
>DATKJJ010000241.1:0-3401 GCA_035543695.1 Gemmatimonadales bacterium
GTCTGATTGTCCTCGGCGGTCGAAAACGTCTCCGACTTCTTGGTCGGGATGGTGGTATTCCGGGGAATCAGGACCGTAGTTACCCCGCCCAGGGTCTCGATGCCCAGGGACAGCGGGGTGACGTCGAGCAGCAGCACATCCTTGACCTCGCCGCCCAGCACGCCGCCCTGAATCGCGGCCCCGATAGCCACGACCTCGTCCGGATTGACGGACTTGTTCGGTTCCTTTCCGAAATAATCCTTCACGATCTGCTGGATCTTCGGAATCCGGGTCGACCCGCCGACCAGGATGACCTCATCGATCCGCTTGGGATCGAGACTGGCGTCCTTCAACGCGGTCTGCATCGGCGGAATGGTGCGCTGAATCAGGTCCTCGTCCAGCTGCTCGAACTTGGCCCGCGTCAAACTGATGTTGAGGTGCTTGGGCCCGGACTGGTCCGCGGTGATGAACGGCAGATTGATGTCGGTCTGGGTGACGGTGGACAGCTCCATCTTGGCCTTCTCGGCGGCTTCCTTCAGCCGCTGCAGCGCCATCGGGTCCTTGGAGAGATCGATGCCCTGATCCCGCTTGAACTCCGCCACCAGCCAGTCGATCAGCCGCTGGTCGAAGTCGTCACCGCCCAGGTGGGTGTCGCCGTTGGTGCTCTTGACCTCGAACACGCCCTCGGCCAGCTCCAGGACCGAGATGTCGTAGGTGCCGCCGCCCAGGTCGTAGACCGCGACCTTCTCTTCCTTCTTCTTGTCCAGGCCATACGCCAGGGCCGAGGCGGTGGGCTCATTGATGATGCGGACCACGTCGAGGCCGGCAATCTTGCCCGCATCCTTGGTGGCCTGCCGCTGCGCGTCGTTGAAGTACGCCGGAACGGTGATAACCGCCTTCTCCACCGTATGACCGAGGTAGTCTTCCGCCGTCTGCTTCATCTTCTGGAGGATCATGGCCGAGATCTCGGGCGGGGTGTACCGCTTGCCCTGGATTTCGACGGCGGCCAGTCCATTAGGGCCTTCGACCACCTTATACGGAAGCCGCTTGGCCTCTTCCTGGACCTCATTGAAACGGCGGCCCATCAGCCGCTTGATCGAGAAGATGGTCTGTTTGGGGTTGGTGACGGCCTGGCGCTTGGCCACCTGGCCCACCAGACGCTCTCCGTCCTTGGTAAAGGCTACGACCGAGGGGGTGGTCCGCCCACCTTCGGCATTGGGGATGACGACGGGATCGCCGCCCTCCATGACGGCCACAACCGAATTGGTGGTGCCCAGGTCTATGCCGATGATTTTAGATGCCATGTTGACTCCAATAGCTCGTAGTAGTGCCGTGGATGCCAGTCTGTCGCTCGCACACGGGTCGAGCGGGTGCAGGAGCAAGCGCCATACCGTTGAAAACTGCCGTTTTGGCACACAGTAAGGTCGTAAGTACCCGTGACATGGCTCACGACGGTCCCAATCTGCCTCCGTTAGGTTGAACCTCGCGTCGCCCTTGGGGGCACGGCTGGTCTTTTGGAGGCTCACCGAACGTGAGGAGGTAGCCATGCTGTGGACGATCTTCGTGATACTCCTGGTGCTGTGGCTGCTGGGAGTGGTCACATCCTACACCCTCGGGGGTTTCATCCACGTCCTGTTGGTCATCGCGGTGATCATGGCGGTGATGCAGTTGATTCAGGGCAGAAGGGCTTTGTAAAGAGGGCTGCGGCTATTGGCTGTGACCGCGTCTCCGATCTATAGCCAGTAGCCGCAGCGGCCCAATGCCCAGCAAGCTCTCGACCCCCGCAGAGAAGGTCCGTTACGCCGTCGTCGGTCTGGGACATATCGCCCAGGTCGCCGTTCTCCCGGCTTTTGCCCACGCCGAAAACTCCGAGTTGACTGCCCTCGTCTCCGACGACCCGGAGAAGCTGGAGAAGCTGGGCCGCAAGTATAAGGTCGCGGGGCGTTACTCCTACGAGCAGTTCGAGGAGTGCCTGGGGAGTGGAACGGTGGACGCGGTATACATTGCCCTCCCCAATCATCTGCATCGGGAATACACCGAACGCGCGGCGCGCGGTAAGGCCCACATTCTCTGTGAGAAGCCACTGGCGGTCACGGAGGAAGACTGCCTTTCCATGATCCGGGTGACGGAGGAGAACCAGGTCAAGCTCATGGTCGCCTACCGGCTGCACTTCGAGGAAGCCAATCTCAAGGCAATCGATCTGGTCCAGAGTGGGAAGCTGGGAGACCCGCGACTGTTCGACTCGGTCTTCACCATGACGGTGAAGGATGGCGACATCCGGCTCAATCCCCGGGAGCTGGGCGGGGGAACCCTGTACGACATCGGGGTCTACTGCATCAACGCGGTGCGGAATCTCTTTGGGGCCGAGCCGATGGAGGTTGTGGCGTTCAGCGCCAACAAGGGAGACGAGCGTTTTCTGCAGTGCGAGGAAACCACCAGCGCCATCCTCAGATTCCCCGGCCGGGAGCGGCTGGCTGCCTTCACCTGCAGCTTCGGAGCGGCCGACGTCTCCCACTACCGGGTGGTCGGCTCCAAAGGACAGCTGGTCATGGATCCCGCCTATGAATATGCCGGAGAGCTGGAGCAGAAGATCACGGTGGACGGCCGCACCCGGAGCAAGACTTTTCCCAAGCGGGACCAGTTCGCGCCCGAGCTGATCAGTTTTTCGGAGTGCATCCTCAACGGGAACTCCCCCGAGCCGTCAGGCTGGGAGGGTCTGGCCGACGTCCGGATTATCCGCGCGCTCTACCGTTCGGCCGATACCGGGCAGCCGGTGACGCTGGCGCCGTTCACCAAGGAAGATCGGCCCTCCCTGGAGCAGGAGCTCCGCCGCGCACCGGTCTCCAAACCCGAGCTGGTCAATACCGAAGCACCGTCCGAGTGACTCTTCGGCTCGGCTATATTGAGCCATGTTCCCCTACCGAGATGATAATCCCACCCTCGCCACGCCCATCGCTACCCTGCTCCTGATCGGGTTGAACGTGGTGTCATGGGTGGTGGTGCAGGGAATGGGTGCGGAGCCCAACCTGTCCCGCTCGGTCTGCGAGCTCGGTCTGATCCCGGGGGAGTTCCTGGGCCGGCTGCCGGACGGCTTCAGCATCCCCATGAGCCGCACCATGGCCTGCGTCATCGAAGGGGATCCCAGCTGGTATACCCCGCTCACCTCCATGTTTCTCCACGGCGGCTGGTTTCACCTCATCGGCAACATGTGGTTCCTCTGGGTCTTCGGGAACAACGTGGAAGACTCGATGGGCCGCATCCGCTACTTCTTCTTTTATATCCTCTGCGGGCTGGCCGCGGCGGCCTCTCAGACCCTGGTAAACCCGGGGAGCGCGGTGCCCATGGTCGGCGCGTCTGGGGCCATCAGCGGGGTCATGGGCGCTTACGTGGTGCTCTACCCCAAGGTTCGGGTTCACATGCTG
>DATKJJ010000242.1:0-3987 GCA_035543695.1 Gemmatimonadales bacterium
CCGGGTGCCGGAGGGTTGCCTGGACGATTGGCGGAGGTGGAGGTCAGCGGCTCGCCGAGGGCCGCCACCAGGCGAGCGATGCCGGGGTGGGACGTATACCGGACCGCGATTCCGCCTTCCCGCCCCCTGAGCTCGTCCGGCAAACGCCCCTCGCCGCCGCGAAGAACCAGGGTCAGCGGACCCGGCCAGAACGCATCGGACAGCGCGGTAGCCGACGCCGTGAACACAAGTCCCCACTCCTCGGCCATGCGCCGGCTGGAGATCAGGAGCAGGAACGGCTTACCCTCGGGCCTGCCCTTCAGCCGAGCCAGCGCCGCGAGCGCGGGAACGGTGGGAGCGGAGCCCAGACCGTACACGGTCTCGGTGGGATAGGCCAGTAATTTCCCGGCGCGGAGATGCCGGCCGATGTGGGGAATGGCGGCGGTGACCTCATCCTCGGTGCGAAACGGCAGAATCACCTTGGGGCCCCGGCGAGCAGCTCCGCGAGCTCGAGATCCTCTGCCGTAGTGATCTTGAAGTTCCTGCTCGAGTCAGGCACTAGTCGCACCGGGACACCCATTGCTTCTACCAGTGCTGCGTCGTCGCTGGCCCGGCGGCCCAGCCGTGCCGCCCGCTGATACGCCTCCTCCAGCATGGTGCGGGGAAATCCCTGGGGAGTTTGCGCCCGCCAGAGACGGGCCCGGGGCCGGGTTCGCAGCACCCGGCTGGGCTCATGACGAGATGCTTCCTTCAGGGTATCGCTCATCGGCACGGCGGCGACTGCACCCTGCCCTTGCCGGGCATACATGATGACCGTGTCGATCACGTCGCGGTCGACGAAGGGGCGAGCGCCATCGTGCACCAACACCACGGCGCAGGAGTCTGCCAGCTGGGCCAGTCCGTTGCGCACCGAATCTCCCCGGTGGCCACCCCCCGGAGCAATGGAGAATGCAATGGGGCCGCGGCCAAACTGGAGCTCGGAGAGAAAATCAGGCGGCTGGGCCACGTCTGACGGCGGCAGCACCAGCACCACCTGGGTGATCTCGGGATGGGAAGTGAAGGGGCGAAGCGCTCGAAGCACTATGGGAATTCCTCCGACCGGGCGGTACTGCTTGGGGATACCTCCGCCTAAGCGAACGCCCTTCCCCCCGGCGACTACAATTGCAGCCACGTCACGCGGCAAGAGCCTGCACCAGCTGATCCACGTGATCCAGTCCCACCAGCGATGCGCCGGGCACCTGCACGGTGCTGCGGGAAGAGCCGAACACCCGCGGAAAACCCAGCCGCACCGCTTCGGCGATCCGGCGCTCGACCGCTCCGCTGGGTCGGATCTCGCCGCCGAGCCCGATCTCGCCCAGGAAGATCACGTCGGCCGGCGCCGGCCGATTGTACAAGCTGGATAGCAGCGCAGCTGCCACCGCGAGATCAGCGCCCGGCTCGTTGAGCCGCACACCTGCCGTGACCTGAACGAACACATCGAGATTCGCAAACGAGGTGGCGGCTCGGCGCTCGAGTACCGCGAGGAGGACCGCCAGCCGGCGCGGATCCAGCCCGGTAACCACTCGCTGCGGTGTGCCGTACCCCGATTTGGCCGCGAGAGCCTGGACCTCGACCAGCACCGGCCGGGTGCCTTCCATGAGCGCGGTGACGGCGCTGCCGCTGGTGCCTCCGGCGCGCGCGGCAAGGAACACCGCCGAGGGGTTGGGCACCGCCACTAAACCGGTCTCGGTCATGGAAAAGACTCCCAGCTCATCGACCGAGCCAAACCGGTTCTTGGTGGTGCGCAGCAGCCGGTAATCCAACGTGGCTTCGCCTTCGAAATACAGGACGGTGTCGACGATGTGCTCCAGCGTCTTGGGACCGGCGATGCCGCCACCTTTGGTGACGTGCCCGACAACGATGACCGAGGTTCCGCTTTCCTTGGCAAACCGCATGAGCTGGCCCGAACACTCGCGCACCTGTCCCACATTGCCGGGCGCGCTCTCCAGCTGATCGGTGTACACCGTTTGAATCGAATCGATCACCACCACATCAGCGCCTACGGTGCCGACTGCCTGGATGATCGATTCGAGCCGGGTTTCGCCCAGCACATGCACCGCTCCGGCATCTTCGTTGATCAAGCGGTCTGCCCGAAGCCGGATCTGGTCCGGCGACTCCTCGCCGCTGGTGTACAAGACCCTGTGACCGGCGTTCTCCAGCCGCGCGGCGGCCTGAAGCAGGAGGGTGGACTTGCCGATGCCTGGCTCACCGCCGATCAGCGTCATCGAACCGGGAACGATTCCGCCACCCAGCACGAAATCGAACTCCGGTATCCCGGTGCGCCATCGCTGCAGCGATTCGGCGGTGACCTCACGGAGGCGCACCGGGGCGGAACTTGCGGAAAGTGCGGGAGAGGCTGAACGCATTCCGCTTCTTCCGCCACTTCCGCTCCGACCCACCGCCGGCTCTTCCGCAACGGAGTTCCATGCGGCGCACGCCTCGCACCGCCCCACCCATTTGGGGTGCTCGTGCCCGCATTCGGTGCAGCGGTATACGGATCTGGGCTTAGGCATGCTGGTCGGCCGGTCGGACGGTCGGACGGTCAGGCGGACCGAAGCAGCCCTCAATGCTGGAGATTATCTGCGGAGAATAGCCCAGGCTCCGACCGACTGACCAACAGACCCCCCGACCGCTCACTCCGGCGCCTCTCTCTCGGTCCGATTGTCGAACCGGGTGAATCGCTTTTGGAAGTACAGATTCACCAGACCGGTAGGTCCGTTGCGGTGCTTGCCAACGATGACCTCGGCCGTTCCCTCAAGGCTGTTACCCTCGCTGTCCTCCTTCTGGTACATCTCCGGGCGATGGATGAAGAGCACCACATCGGCGTCCTGCTCGATGGCGCCCGAGTCTCGCAGGTCCGAGAGGATGGGCCGCCGTTCGCCCCCGCGCTGCTCCGATGCCCGGGAGAGCTGCGACAGCGCGATGACCGGGATGTTCAGCTCCCGGGCCAGGCCCTTGAGCGAGCGGGAAATATCGGACACCTCCTGTACCCGATTTTCGGCGTACTCCGGACTCCGCATCAACTGCAGATAATCCACCACGATGAGCCGCACATCGTTTTCCACCTTGAGCCGGCGGGCCTTGGAACGCATCTCCAGCAGGGTGAGCGCCGGTGAGTCGTCGATCCACACTGGACAGCTCTGCAGGATGCCGGCTGCCCGGGCGAGCCGAGTAAAGTCGGGATCGCGCAGGGTTCCCCGCCGCACGGCCTGACTATCCACCCGGGCTTCAGCGCAGAGCATCCGCTGGACCAGCGCTTCCTTGGACATTTCCAACGAGAACACGGCGACGCCGAATCCATCGACCGCAGCCTGAGTGGCCACGTTGAGACAGAAGGCCGTCTTACCCATGGAAGGGCGAGCGGCCACGATGATGAGCTCGCTGGCCTGAAAGCCCGAAGTCATCTCGTCCAAATCTGTGAAACCGCTGGGCACACCGGTAATCGCTTTCCCGCTCCGCTGGAGCGTTTCGATGCGCTCCATGGTAGGCCACAGCATCTCCTTGATGCGGGTGAACCCTTCGTCGCCCCGCTGCTGCGAGATCTGGAAAATCTTGGCTTCGGCGCTGTCGAGCAGATCGTTGGCGGTGGAATGGCCGTCATAGGCCTCGGTGATGATCGAGGTCGAGCTCTCGATCAACCGCCGGAGAATCGCCTTGTCTTTGACGATCTTGGAGTGGAACTCGATGTTAGCCGCGGTGGGAACCGCGTCGACCAGCTCGGCCAGATACTCCAGGCCGCCGGCGGCCTCGAGCTCCCCGCGGCGAAGCAGCTCGTCCCGGAGAGTGATGTGATCGATGACAACCCGCTGCTCGGTGAGCGCCAGCATCGCCCGAAACAGCCGGCGGTGGGCTTCCCGGTAGAACATGGAGTCGTCCACCAGCTCGGCGGCGCGCAGCGCCGCGTCCTGGTCCAGCAACATCGCGCCCAACACGGCTTGTTCGGCTTCCTGGCTCCAGGGCGCCGATCGG
>DATKJJ010000243.1:0-5410 GCA_035543695.1 Gemmatimonadales bacterium
CTCGGCCCGGAGGCGGCGCATCTCAACATCACCGGGGTTTCCGGTCTCGCCACCAAGACCAGTGCAGTCGAGTTTTTGCTGGGGAGCATCTTTCAGACCTTCCCGGCTCACAAGGGCACGGTTGCCGCACTCTGCTTCAACGTCAAAGGTCCTGACCTCTGTTTTCTGGATCAGCCTGCCACCCTGAGCGCCCAGGACCAGAGGCAGTACACCCGTCTCGGGCTGACTCCCCGGCCCTTCAGCACCGTTCGCTATTACGCCCCCCTCAAACCCGATGGCGTGAATCTCAACACCCTACGCACCAATGAAGAGTTGGCCTCGAACACCGAACCGTTGGTCTGGGGTCTGCGTGAAGTGCTGGATTACGCGGAGGTGGTGCTCAATAGAGATGACATCGACGCCAAGGCCGACGCGTTCATCGACTTCCTGGGAGAGCGGGTAGTAGGTCGCGAGTATCTCGACGAGTCTCTGCGGCCCAAGCCATTCACCGTCCAGAGCTTTACCGATCTGGAGGAGTTTTTTCGCCGGATCTTCGACTATATGGAAGGGATGGGGAAGGGGGGCGAGGTTTGGCGAACCCACCACATTGCCACCATCCGCAAGGTCCGCAACCGGCTGAGCAATATCAGCACCCGTTCCAAGGGATTGGTGACCGATGATGGGCTCTCGAACGATCTGCCCTGGGGCGCGTTCGAGGACCGGAGTGTCCAGGTGATCGACGTCGCCGGACTCGACCCGCTGGCACAGGACTTGGTGTTTGCCCGTGTGGTCTCCAAGCTGAGAGAGCATCTCGAGCGGCGGGATCTCGGCGTAGATCACGTCGTGGTCTTTGTTGATGAGCTCAACAAGTATGCCCCGGCGGATGGTCCGGAGACGTACGTGCGCAAGATGCTACTGGATCTCTCTGAGCGGGGCCGGTATCTCGGGCTGGTGCTGTTTTCGGCTCAGCAGTTCCGCTCCCAGGTCCATCGCCGGGTTGTCGGCAATGCCGGCACCGTGATTTATGGCCGCATGGACGTGGACGAGCTCGCCACGCCCGGGTACGCCACCGTCTCGCCCGCGACCAAAATCAAGATGGCCACCCTGCCCAAGGGTGAGCTGATGCTCCGTCACCCGCACTTCACCCAGCCGATCTTCGTAAAGTTCCCTCGCCCGGCAGTGCTCAACGGCCGCGAAGGCATCGAGCGGTTTCCCCCCGCGGTCGAGCTCCCCTTCGAAGAGGCCGTGGTGAAGCAGCTGCGGCAGCTGGATCGGAGAGTTTCTGCCGGTACCATCCTGGAGTTGATCGAAGGACGTCGACCCGAAGACGTGCGCCGGGCTCTTGCGGTAACCCGCAGAGAACGCCCGCAGGAGGTGGCTGCATTCTTTGCCGCCTGCCTGGGTCGGCGGGTTGGCGGCGAGGTCGTGACGCCGCGCCGCGGGATACCCGCACTGAAGCACGCCGATGAGCCCTATGGGTAACGCCTGAGTTCTTGCCCTTTCCGGCGGCGCTCTTCATTCTCCACCCGTGAAACTCGCACACATCGCGGATCCCCACCTCGGCATCCGGCAATACCACCGGCAGACGCCGGGCGGCATCAATCAGCGCGAAGCCGACGTGGCCCAGGCCTTTCGGGCCGCGATTGACGGCGTCATTCGGGCGGCGCCCGACATTGTGGTGATCGCAGGGGATCTCTTCCATTCGGTTCGCCCGACCAATGCCGCAATCGTCTTCGCGTTCCGCCAGCTTCAGCGTCTGCGGGATGCGTTGCCCAAAGCTCCGGTAGTGCTCATCGCGGGGAACCATGATACCCCGCGGTCAGTGGAGACCGGGTCCATTCTGCGTCTGTTCGAGGAGGTCGGAGTCGAGGTGGCCACCACCGAGGCCCGCCGGCTGGTCTATCCCGATCTGGATCTCAGCATCTTCGCCGTCCCCCGTCAGGCGCTGCTCGCGCCGGAGCGGCCCGTTCTCCGGCCGGAGGGACCCGAGCGCCACCAGGTTCTGGTGGTACATCTGGAGGTTGAGGGTGAATACTCGATCCACCGTGGCGCGGGAGATTTTGGCGGGGCGGTTGTCGATCGGCGGGAGCTGAATCTCGAGGACTGGACTTACGTTGCCCTGGGCCACTACCACACTCAGCATCAGGTCGCCAGGAACGCCTGGTACGCCGGAGCGTTGGATTACATCGGCCCCAACATCTGGGGGGAGCGGGCCGATGAGTCCGAGCACGGGGATCACGGGAAAGGCTGGCTGCTGGTAGACCTGGACAGCGGCAAGGTGGCTCGGCGCCGAGTGCCTGCCGCTCGGGAGGTTTTGGACCTGGAGCCGGTGCGGGCGGAAACCAAATCCGCCGCCGCCCTCGACGCGGAGATCGCGTTTCGGCTGGCGACCATTCCCGGAGGAATCTCGGACAAGATCGTCCGGCTGAGAGTCTACGACATTCCCCGGCACGTGGCCCGGGAGTTGAACCACGCGGCGATCCGCGGGTATAAGGCGGACGCCCTGCATTTTCACCTCGATCTTCGGCGGCCCGAAATCCAGCGCACCGTCGGCGTCGGAGCGCCCGGTCGACGCCAAACGCTGCCCGAGCTGGTTTCGTCGTACCTGTCGGGAAGGCCGCTGCCGGCCGAGCTCGATCGCGGTGAATTCGTCCGATTGGGCCAGGAGTTGATGGATCTGGTGGAACGCGATCTGGCAGGCGGCTGATGCAAATCAACCGAATCCGGCTGGTCAACTTCCGACAGCACGAGAACACCGAGATTGAGCTCGGACCGGGTCTGACGGGAATCGTGGGGCCCAATGGCGCCGGCAAGACCACCATTCTAGAGGCCATTGCCTGGGCGATGTATGGCATGCCTGCCGCCCGGGGCAATCGGGAGACGCTCCGGCGGCGCGGCGCTCCGCCCCGGGCACGGGTGGAAGTCGAAGTCGACTTCACCCTGGGCGCCCACCATTACCGCATTGTCCGCTCCCTGAACCAGGCGGAGCTGTATCAGGACGGCGACGCTGCGCCCGTCGCTTACAGCCTGGGTTCGGTTACCGAGCGTGTCACCCGCCTGCTGGGTATGACCCGGGACGAATTCTTCAATACCTATTTCACCGGCCAGAAAGAGCTCGCGGTGATGGCCGCGATGAGTGCTCCCGAACGGGCGCAGTTTCTCTCCAGGGTCCTGGGCTACGAACGACTCCGCGCGGCGCAGGATCGATTGAAGGAAAAGCGATCGGCGCTGCGAGCCCGGGTCGATGCTCTCCGGGCGGGCCTCCCTGATCTGGCGGAGCTGGATCAGGCTCAGACCCAGGCCGAGGAGCGGCTGGCCACAGCCCAACGCGTGGAGGCCGAGGCGGGCAAGGCGAGCGAGCTGGCGGAGCGCCGGCTCGGAGAGATCAGGCCTAGATGGGAACAGCTGCAGCAGGAGCGTGATGCGGCCCTGGCTCTCGAGGCCGAGTTGCGGGTGGCGGACCATCAGGCCGCCACCGCCGCCCAACAAATTGCCCGTCTGCAGCAGGAGGCCCTGGAGCTCGCCGCCGCCCGCGATCAACTGGAGGAGCTGTCTCGTCAGCTGAGCCCACTGCCGACCTTGCGGCAAGAGGCGCAGCTGCTCGAGCGTCAGGCCGAGCACGATGCTGCCCGCCGGCGATATAGGGCCCAGTTGCAGGAGGTCCAGAGCCACCTGACCTCGATCGAGGAACGGGCCGCGCGCCTGCCCCTCGCCCAGGCCGTGGACCAGGCGCTCGACCGGGTCAACGCCGCCCGCGCCGCCCTGACGGCCGCTACCCTCGAAGCCGAGGACCAGCGAACCGCCTGGGTGCGCGATGCCCAGGACGCGCAAACCAAGCGGCAGGGGCTGCTCGACCAGTACCAGGAGCTGAGGGAGCAACGGCAACGGATCGTGAAGGCGGGCGCCGACGGAGTCTGCCCCACCTGCACTCGCCCCCTGGGAGACGAGTACGCCAAGGTTCTGGAGCTGCTGGATCGCCAGATGGAGGAGGTCCGCTCCAACGGCAACTACTATAAGCAGCGCATAGAGCAGCTACAGCAGGAGCCCATTGCTTTGATCGAGGTGGAGCGCCGCCGGCTGGATCTCGAACAGGAGGTGACGGGGGCAACCAGTGAGCTGGCCCGGCTCAGGACCCAGGCTCAGGAGGCTGCTCCACTCAAGGAGGAGGAACACCGACTGTTGGTCCGGGTCGGAGAGCTTCAAGGTTCGCTTGACCAGCTCCAGGGTGCCTACGACCACGAACGGCACGAGGTCGTGCTCCAGCAAACCCGTGCTCTCGAGCCGCTGGCGCTTCAAGCAGAACGGCTTGGCGCACTGGCCGGTCGCAGTGACGAAGTGGCCGCTGAGCTGGAGAGCGCTCACCAGGCGGGCGCCGCCTCGACAGCCCTGATAGCCGAGCTCCGAGCCAAGTTGGCTGAGCTTGACTACAGCGAGGCGGCTTTCCGGGAATTTCGCGCGGCCGAGCTGGCGGCAGAGGCGGAACGAAGGCGGGCCGAGCTGGCGCTGGTGCGGGCCCGGGGCGAGACGGCGGCGGCGATGGAAGCTGTGAATCTGGTGGCTCGCCGCCGGGCGGAACGGGCTGAGCGCGAGCGTGCGGCGGCCCAGGCCGCCTCGCAGCTGGCTCTACATCAGGAGCTGGACCGGGCTCTCACCGATCTACGCACCGAGCTGAACGCCACCCTCAGACCAGACCTGTCTTACCTGGCGTCCAGCTTCATTCGAGATCTGACGGGGGGACGCTATACCGATCTCGAGCTGGACGAGGACTATGTGGCCACGCTGCTCGACGATGGCGATCCGAAGACGGTCATATCAGGAGGCGAGGAAGATGTTGCCAATCTCGCACTTCGCCTCGCCATCAGTCAGATGATAGCAGAGCGCGCCGGGCAACCCCTCTCCCTCCTGATCCTCGATGAGATCTTCGGATCGCTGGATGAAGACCGTCGGGCGGCTGTCGTAGACCTTTTGCGGAGCCTGGCGGATCGTTTCCCCCAGGTCATCCTGATCACCCACATCGATTCGGTGCGCGAGGGGTTTGACCGGGTTGTCCGGGTGGGCGTAGATGTGGCCAGCGGAGTCGCGACGGTGCGCGAGGAACCGCAGGAAGATCGCAATGTGGCGGCCTGACCGAAGCGTCCGAGGGCCCGACCGGCCCACCCTGCGCGACATCGATTCGCTGAACCGGGTGTTTGCCGACGCCTTCACCGATCGATACAGCCGGGACGGCCTGGTGGGAGTGCGAGTTCCTCAGCTCAACAATCTGGTCTGGCGCTACGCTCTGGAGGACGCGGGCGACGGATCCATGGTCTGGCGAGATGCCGACGGCCACATGGTGGCCTTCAACATGGTGCACCGCTCGGGCACCGAGGGCTGGATGGGACCATTGGCGGTGAGGCCGGATCGCCAGGGGGAGGGTCTCGGGTCGGTCATG
>DATKJJ010000244.1:0-3008 GCA_035543695.1 Gemmatimonadales bacterium
GCGCTCTGGAGCACTCCATCGCTGCTCTCCTCGGCCGCGGCGGTAGGGCACGACGGTCGCCTTGTGCTTGCCATTGGCGATGCGCTGCGAGGTGAGGTCTTTGCCGCCGCTTACCGGGTTACCTCGAGCCGGGTGGATACAGTGCTTGCACCCTCGGTCCACCGGCCCGAAG
This sequence comes from Gemmatimonadales bacterium, assembly GCA_035543695.1. GTDB lineage: Bacteria > Gemmatimonadota > Gemmatimonadetes > Gemmatimonadales > GWC2-71-9 > CAVVWJ01. The sequence goes on from DATKJJ010000244.1 coordinate 173, forward strand.
ACCTCAATGCCTCCGGCCTCATACCCGAGGTGATAACTGGTCCTGCCGCTGATCGGATGAACGGAGTTCCAACCTGGCCATCGGCTGCCACGTTGCTTCGCTTGATCGGTTTATCAGGGGGAGTCCGCCGGATTAGCGACCCCCGACGGTGGGAGCCGGACTATGGCCGGCCCGCCGAAGCGCAGGTGCAGTGGGAACGCACCCATGGACGACCGTTACCGAATCCGGCCAGCGTCTCCGGCTGACGCTACCACCCTCAGCGTCCTCGAGCGTCGCTGTTTCAGCGATCCGTGGAGTGCCGAGGGATTTCGTGAGGTCCTGTGCACGCCTGTCTGCTTCGGGCTTGTGGCCACTAATGACAAGGACCTTCAGGGGTATTTTCTGGCTCGCCTGGTGGCGGGTGAGGGTGAAGTGCTCAACCTCGCGGTAGATCCCGAGCATCGCCGCCGGGGGGTGGGCAGAGCTCTCCTTGAAGCGGGCCTCCGCGAACTCCAACTTCGCGGAGGGCGGGAAGTCTTTCTCGAGGTCAGGGAGTCAAATGACGGCGCCCGGGCCATGTACCTGGCCCGCGGGTTCCGGGTCGTCGGGGCCAGGCAGCGTTATTACCGGCAGCCGGTGGAGGACGCGCTGGTTCTGCACCTGCCGCTCCCCACCTCTGCGTGATTGTGCCACCGCCGATGTAGATTCTGGTTAGTGTGGAGGACCGCCCTGCCGCTAGCGTCACGGCGTCCGCCAATCCTGCCCCGTCACGCCTGAGTGTGGAGGTTCCTGTGAGCAGCCGCAGCCTGAACAAAGTGATTCTGATCGGAAACCTCGGCGCTGACCCCGAGGTGCGAAGCACCAACAATGGGACCCGCGTCGCGACGCTGTCGGTAGCCACCAGCCGCCAGTGGAATGGTCAGGGAGGAGACAAGCAGGAAAAGACCGAGTGGCACAAGGTCATCTTGTGGAACAACAGTCGGGGTACCGGCCTGGCCGATATCGCCGAAAAGTTCTGTAAGAAGGGAGATAAGGTCTACGTCGAAGGCCGGATCGAGTATCGCTCCTGGCAGGATCGGGAAGGCCAAACCCGCTACACCACCGAAATCGTCGCTTCGGACATCATCCTCCTGGGAGGGAGACAGGGTGGGGCGGGGGCCGAGTCGGCACCGACCCGGGTGGGAGCCACCGCCGCGGCAGCCGGTCCGAAGAAGGAGGGCAAGGAAGGCTTCGAAGACTTCCCCGAGGCATTGGACGCCGAGGACGACGACCTGCCATTCTGAGGTCCTGGCCCCCGCCGGTTAGGTCCACCGGCGGGGGGCTTTGACCCTCGCTTAAAGCACGCGGATCAAGGCATGCTGCCAAGGATCCGACCCCGCCAAACAGCGCTCCCCTGTTTTCGTTGATGTATGTTAATGGCTTAAACTCCAATAACTTACGGTTACTGTCCTCGTGTGATCTCTAGGTGGCGCGCTGGATGCAGTTGACCTATATTTGCTTGCCCCCACGAACATCAAGCGAGGGTTGTGCAATGACTGGCTCAAACCCAAGTCGCCTCTTCGCCGTCTTCGCGGCTCTGGCCCTGCCCAGCGTGGTACTGGCCCAGACGCCCCGACCCGACTCCCACGAGGTCCGGCCGGGCGACACGCTTTGGGACCTGTCCCGCCAGTATTTCGGCGATCCCTTCCTATGGCCTGAGATTTACCGGCTCAATACCAACGTGGTGGAAGATCCGCACTGGATCTACCCCGGTGAGGTCCTGCGACTGCAAGGCGGGCCCGAAGTGGCCGCCGTGCCTTCGGAGGATACACCGGTTCCGCCCGAACCCGGCGCGCCCGTGTCGGCTGAAGCAGGCTCCGATTCCGGCATGGCGGGGGCTCCGGCGGATTCCAATATGGCCGAGCCTGGTCTCGCCGAGGCTCAGGTTGGGGAGCTGCAGGACACCGAGCCGGAGCGTGACGCCGACGACCTGAGCGCGTTGTTCGGCCACCAGCAGCGGCCGGTGGAGAGCGGTATCGAAGGCGGAATCAGCCGGCTCTACCGTCCCATTCGGGAGGACGAGTTCTATAGCTCCGGCTTCCTCTCAGAGGAACAGAAACTTCCGTTCGGTCAGCTGCTGGGCTCGGTTACACCCCAGCAGATCAGCACCTCGTCCCCTCATAAAGGGGCGCGGATCTATTCCGAAGTCGGGATCCGCCCGCCGGCAGGGGCCAAGTATGAAGTCGGCGACACTCTCCTGATCGTCCGCATCGACCGTGAGATCAATGACTGGGGCCTGGTGCTCGTGCCTACCGGTCTGATCCGGGTCACCGATGTGGGCGGGCCAGAGGACGTCGGCGTCGTGGTTCAGCAGTACGCCCAGATTCTCAACAATCAGTTCCTCCTTCCGGCCGAGAAGTTCCCGGACCCGGGCAGCGTCCGCAGCGTGCCGATTTCGGATGGAGTCCACGGGCAGGTGATCCAGAGCCGGGACCTGCAGCAGCTCAAGGGTCCGCTCGACGTGCTCTTCATTGATCGCGGCCGCAAGGACGGGGTGAACCTCGGAGACATCTTTGAGGTCCGTTCCTCGAAGCGATATGTCGAGGCTCCGCAGGGAGAGGCCGAGACGCTCGACGAGGTCATGGCCCTGGTGCAGGTGGTGCACGTCGGCGAGCAATCGTCTAGCGTTCGCATCGCGAAACTCATTCAGCCCAACATCCGGCCCGGCGCCGGAGTCCGTCAGGTCGCCAAGCTTCCGTCCTGATCGGCCGCTCCGGTGATCGCAAGTCTAGACGAGGGGCGCTCTCGGGCGCCCCTCGTCGTCATTATGTTTCTGCGCCAGTAAAGCTGGAGTCCAACGGGGGAAAGGGAACTGAAT
>DATKJJ010000245.1:0-2202 GCA_035543695.1 Gemmatimonadales bacterium
CCAGATCGACTCCTGGCGCTGGGCCGGCGTGCCGTTCTACATCCGGGCCGGGAAATGCCTGCCGGTGACGACGACCGAGGTGCTGGTCGAGTTGAAGCGGCCGCCGATCGCGCTCTTTCCTGACTGCGCCGAGGCCCCGCCGAACCACTTTCGCTTCCGGCTCAGCCCCCACGTGGTGCTCTCGCTTGGCGCCAGGGCCAAGCTGCCGGGGGAGATGCGGGGCGAAGACGTCGAGTTGATCGCCTGCCACGACCAAAGGGACGAGATGGCACCCTACGAGCGATTGCTGAGCGACGCGATGCGGGGGGATCAGATGCTCTTCGCCCGGGAAGACTCGGTCGACGAGGCGTGGCGCGTGGTGGAGCCGGTACTGGGCAACGCGACTCCGCTCTACCAGTACGAGAGCGGCACCTGGGGACCGCCAGAGGCCGATCGTCTGCTTACGAATGGCGGGTGGTTTAATCCAGACCAGGATTGGGCGTGCGATTGATAGCGGAAAGGGCGGAAGGAACGGAAGAAGCGGAAGGAGCCGCGCAGTTTCCGCAGCGTCCGCATCTTCCGTCCGTTCCGCTGGTTTTTCTATTCGATGTCGACAACACCCTGCTCGACAACGACCGGGTGATCGCCGATCTCCGTGAATATCTCGTCCGCGCTATCGGCACCGCGTCGGCCGACCACTACTTCAACATCTTCGAGCAGCTCCGGGCCGAGCTGGGGTACGCCGATTACCTCGGTGCCCTGCAACGCTATCGGGTGGCCTACCCGCGGGACCCGTGTCTGCTGGAGATCTCCTCCTATCTGGTGAACTATCCCTTTGCCGACCGGCTCTTCCCCGGCTCGCTCGACGTGCTGGAGCGGTTCGCGGAATTTGGCCCGACCGTGATCCTCACCGATGGCGACGTGGTGTTTCAGCCGCTCAAGATTGCGCGCTCGGGGCTGGGCGCCGCGGTCGGGGGCCGGATCCTGGTGTATATACATAAGGAAAGGGAGCTGGACGATGTGGCCGGCCGGTTCCCGGCGGAGCACTACGTGCTGGTGGATGACAAGCTCCACATCCTGGCCGCGGTCAAGCAGATCTGGGGGCCGCGGGTCACCACCGTGTTCGTCCGCCAGGGTCACTACGCGCGCGACCCGGAGATACTCGCCCACAATCCGCCGGCCGACGTCAGCATCGATCGGATCGGCGATCTTCTGAACTATGGGGTTGACCTGGATGAGTCCCGAGAAGCGCCGAGCGTGCCAGCTGTGAAATAAGGAGATTCCTCGAAAGGAACCTGCATGACGAACCCCACTAAACGACTTCACGATCTGGGCCAGAGCCTCTGGCTGGACAACATCACCCGGGAGATGCTGCAGGACGGCACCCTCCGGAATTACATCAAGGAGCTGTCGGTCACCGGGCTCACCAGTAACCCTTCGATCTTCGATAACGCCATAAAGAGCGGCGCCTACGACGACGCAATCCATGCCAGGACCCCGGATGGTCTCGCCAGTGAAGAGCTGTTCTTCCAGCTCGCCGGCGAGGATCTGAGCCAGGCCGCCGATCTCTTCCGGCCGATTCACCGGGAGACCAACCATCTGGATGGCTGGGCCTCGCTCGAGGTGTCGCCCCTGCTGGCGCATGACACCCGGCGCACCTGCGAGCAGGTGAAGTCGCTCCACCGGCAGATGGATCGCCCCAATGTCTTCATCAAGATTCCGGGAACGCCGGAGGGACTGCCGGCCATCGAGGAGGCGACCTTCTCCGGCATCCCGATCAACGTCACTCTCCTCTTCTCCAGCGAGCAGTATGTCGCTGCGGCCCAGGCGTACCAGCGCGGCATCGAACGGCGAATCGAGAAGGGCCTGGATCCCGACGTGGTCTCGGTCGCTTCGGTGTTCATCAGCCGGTGGGACAAGGCGGTGCAGGACAAGGTCCCGGCCGAGCTGCGCAATCGGCTCGGCATCGCGATTGCGGGCCGGACCTATAAAGCGTACCGGGAGCTGCTCGACTCCCACCATTCCGAGTGCCTGGCCAGCGCCGGCGCCCGGCACCAGCGGTTGCTCTGGGCCAGCACCGGGACCAAGGACCCCGGCGCCTCGGATGTGCTCTATATCGAGGCGCTGGCCGCGCCCGACACCATCAACACCATGCCCGATGCCACGCTGCTGGCCTTCGCCGATCACGGTGAGATCCGTGGAGTGATGGCGGAGGATGGCGGT
>DATKJJ010000246.1:0-3001 GCA_035543695.1 Gemmatimonadales bacterium
CATGGGCACCTTCGTCGATCGAGTGAACATGACCTCGAGTCTCGACTCACTGCTGCCCCGCTCCGCCATCGTCCTGGGCAGTGACTTCCGCCATCGCTTCGCGGGAGACCGCTACGAGGTAAGTGGCTTCGCGCTGGGGACCCAGGTCGAGGGGAGTGCGGAAGCTATCGAAGCGATCCGGCTCGACCCGCGGCATGGGTACGGGCGTCCCGACCTGCCAAATCCGGATGACAGCACCACCAGTCACACGAGCCTGACCGGCGGATCGGCGCAGGCCCGGATCGCCCGGGTGGAAGGGAGCCTTCTCTGGGATGTCGCCGGCCGGGTCGTGACACCCGGGTTCGAGATGAACGATCAGGGGTTTCAGCGAAACGCCAACTGGTTGCTGCTCGCCGGAACCTGGCGGTACCGGGTATACCGGCCCGGCCACACGATCCGCCGGTGGTCGGTCGGATCGAATCAACTCGGCATCGGGTGGACCTTCGATGGAGAGCAACGCGCCGCGATCGCCAACCTGAGCGGCTCGCTCGATTTGCGAAGTTACTGGGGAGGGTCACTCTCCCTGGATCACGAATTTCCCGTGACAGATCCCGAGGTGCTCCGTGGCGGGCCGGCGCTCCCCATCCCTGCAAGAAATCGGATCACCGCTACCGCATACACCGACTCTCGGAAACGATGGCAGATCACTGTTACCGGGAGCGGGGAGCGCGAATCGAAGAGCGAATCCCTGGTGGGGAGCCTCTCCGTGGACTTCGGCGGATTCGTGACCGATCGCCTGCAGCTAGGCATCTCGCCCTACGTGGCGTCCGCCACCGAGGGATGGCAATACGTCGACCAGCCGGTCGACGCCTCAGGAACGCGGAGGTACTTCCTCGGCCGGCTGGAGCAGACAACGACTTCGCTCACTGCACGAATGACCTACGCCTTCTCACCGAAACTGACGCTGCAACTTTACACCCAGGCATTCCTGAGCGGTGGGGCGTACGATCGTTTCAAGGAAGTGGTCGCGAAGCAAGTTCGTGAAATCGCGCCGGCGCGCATCACCCACGATGTCCAGGCTGGTCAATACATCATCGATCAGGGGACCGCGACTACCGCGACCTTCAGCGAGCCGGCATTTTCGGAGCGGGACCTGAACCTGAATTTGGTACTGCGCTGGGAGTTTCTACCCGGTTCGACGCTCTACTGGGTGTGGACTCGACGAGGCAGCGATCCGACCACTCAACCCTTCGATCTCCACGAGGACCTGAATCGCCTGTGGAATGCTCCTGCCTCCGATGCCCTGCTGGTGAAGATCAGCTATTGGATCGCCACCTGATCCGATGAGCGACGCCGCGACTCTCGCACTGATCAGCGGGCACCTCGCTCTCGACTTCGCCAACACGGCAGGCTGGCACGCGAGCGACCACCGAAACGAGTGGCTGAACGACTACGGAGACTTCATCGCCTGGGCGAGACATGCGGCGGGTTTGCCCGCGAAGGAAGCGACCGCCCTGCTGCAACTCGCAGACAAGCATCCTGGGAAGGTACAACAGGCCTTTGCGAAGGCTCTGCAGCTACGTGAGGCCGACTATCGGGTGTTCGCGGCGCTTTCGCAGGGACGATTACCGACACAAGCAGACTTGGATCAGCTCCACGCCGCTCGCATCGCGGCACTCGAGGCGGCTCGCTTCGCTCCCGGTGCCGATGGGCGACCCGTGCTTGACTGGTCACCCGGCAGCAGCGATCTCCTCCGCCCGCTCCACCCAGTCATCGTCGCCGCGACCGATCTGCTCGGCGCCGACGACCTCAAGCGGCTTCGCCAGTGTGGCAACCATCCCTGCGGCTGGCTTTTTCTCGATCGGAGCCGGAACGGGTCGCGCCGGTGGTGTTCCTCAAGCGATTGCGGCAATACCACCCGGGTCCGCCGCTTTCGAGCGAAACGAGGCTCGAACTAGCCGCTCACGTCTCCGACGAGACGCGGGAACGGCCCCGGCGCGGAAGCGCCATGACATAGCCCAAGACGACACTGACGAGAGCGGTCCCGGCGATAAGGATCAACAATCCCTCAATCGTGCCTCGGCTCGCATTTACCCCGCGCAGCACACCGAAGGTGTGAAGCCCGCCGATCACGTTCCTGAATCGCTTGAGCTTGTCGGTAACCCGTGCGGCGCCACTGGCCTCAATCTCCACGACGGTGGATGCCTGGTCGGAGAAGACGACTCGGTATCCCGACGCACCCTCACCCGCACCGACGCGCTTGGCCTTCGCCGGCGCCGAGACCCCCGACGCCTGCATCGCGATCACCGTGGCGAGAGAGTCGTTGATCACGACCAGCTCTCCGCTCCGGGCGTCGACCAGGACAGTCCCCGAAGCGGTCGAGAGTTTGTAGACCGGCGACGTGCCGATTGCGACCAGGTCAATCCGGTTGGCGGTAGCATTGCTCCTGGCCGCAGCCTGGGCGGGCGAGATCACCGCAGCACTGAAATCCAGTCGAGGGGTTGGCGGACTCGGCGGTCGTGGGCCCGCCACCATGATGATGCCTGTAAAGAGCCACATCGCGAGGATCACCCCGACGCTGACACCGATCCACTTATGCCACTTGTAAATGAGCCTTAGCACGGCGACTCCGCGTCTAGGAGTTGTGAGGGACTTCCCTGCCCAGCGCCCACCAGTCGTTCTGCTAGCGCAGCGATCTGCGCCGCTTCGGGTATGGCCGCAATCCACTCGGCCGGCACGGCCGACTCGCTATCCCGCGCTCCCATGAGGCCGCCGGCAATGGCTGCATTGGTGTCGGTATCTCCCCCGGCATTGACCAGCCAGACCAATCCCCGGCGGAGGTTTGGCTCATGGTACGCGAACCAAAGTGCGATCTCCATTGCGTGAACCGCGTATCCCGCATCGGGACCCTGGACCGGCAGGTCGTCCCGCGTCTCGAGCGGCACCCGTCGCGCAGCGGCCAGCAGCTCTTCCGGAGCATCGTTGTTGCGCAATGCTTCGATCACGTCGGGGATGAAGTCGC
>DATKJJ010000247.1:0-2035 GCA_035543695.1 Gemmatimonadales bacterium
CTCTTCGACGGCGCGCTAATCGAGCTGGATAAGCAGCGCTGGGGGGCTGGGGTCTTCGCGGGGACCCAGCCCGACCCGGACCTCGGGTTCTCCACCGACATGAAACAGGGTGGTGGCTTCGTGGGAGTCCATCACCGCCAAGCCACCGAGGCATGGGCCGTCACGACGGGCGTGATCGGCTCCTACTTCAATGGCAAGGCGAACCGGGAGTTCGCGTATCTGCAGGCCTCGTTTTATAACCCGCGCGTCTCGCTCTTCGGATCCCAGGAGCTGGACTACTATCGGCCCTGGAAAGTCGATGCCGGAGAGAAGGCGCCTCTATCTCTCACCAGTACCTACCTCACCGCGAACCTGCGATTGAATCGCCTCGTCTCTCTCTACGGCGGCTACGATACACGCCGCAATGTGCGACTCTACGAGGATGTGGTGAACCCGGTGACTCAGTTCGACGACGAGTACCGACAAGGAGCCTGGGGGGGGATTGCGTTCAACGGTCCTCGCTGGCGAATCGGTGCCGATGGGAGATCGAGCTTCGGCGGCCCGGCCGGCACGGCGACGTCCTTCACCGCAACGGGTGGGCTCTATCAGCTCACGTCTTTCGGTCTGGGAGTAAACGGCCGAGTGACCCGCTACACCAATCCGCGATTGGATGGCTGGCTCTATGCATTGAGTGCTGGAGCCCAGCTTGCGGGGCCGCTGCATCTCGAGCTGAATGGGGGAGTGCAACAAGAAAATGAGCCGCTGGCGTTCCCAACCCAGCGCTCAATTTCCTGGCTGGGTGCGGATCTGGACGTTTCGCTGGGCCGGTCTTGGTACCTGCTGCTCTCGGGGAGTCGGGAAAACGCCTCGGGCAACCATACTGACCAGCTCTACAGCTCGCTCACCTGGAGGTTCTGACCCCGCAGGGCTAGGGCACCCCGCGCGCCCATGCGAGCGTGGCGTGCACCGCGCGCTGCCAGCCCGCCACGAGGCGCTCCCGCTCGGTAACGTTGATAGCTGGGTCGAAACGCCGGAAATTTCGACCAGCAAGGAAATCGTCCAGCGTACGCCAGGTGCCCAGTGCGAGTCCAGCCAATGCTGCGGCACCAAGCGCCGTGGTCTCGATATTGTCGGGCCGCTCGACTGGTACGCCCAGCAGGTCGGCCTGAAATTGCATCATCCAATCATTGGCGGCGGCGCCACCGTCCACCCGGAGCGCCTCCAGAGTCAGGTTGGCGTCCGCAATCATGGCACCGAGCAGATCTCGACTGCTGTGAGCCATGGCCTCCAAAGCGGCGCGCACCAGATGCGCCCGAGTGGTCCCTCTGGTAAGCCCAACGATCGTCCCTCGAGCCTCTGCCTCCCAGTGCGGGGATCCCAATCCGACGAACGCCGGAACCATGTAAACCCCGCCGGTGTCCGGCACGCTGCGGGCGAGTGTCTCGGCTTCTCCCGCAGTCCCGATCAGGCCAAGGCCGTCGCGGAGCCACTGGATCGCCGCCCCCGCGATGAAGACGCTGCCCTCGAGCGCGTACGCTGGCTCGCCACGGGGGCCGCAGGCCGCGGTGGTGAGGAGACCCTTTTGCGAAAGCGGTTTGGCTTGTCCGGTGAAGGCGAGAAGAAAGGCGCCGGTACCGTAGGTGTTCTTCGCCAGGCCCTGGTGAACACATCCTTGCCCGAATAGCGCCGCCTGCTGGTCGCCGGCGATTCCGGCGATCGGCAGTGCGGCGCCCAACAGATCGCGGTCGGTCTCGCCCACGACTTGGGAGGAGGTCGCAATCGCCGGAAGAATGCCGCGCGGCACCCCGAAGAGGGCCAGCAACGTCTCGTCCCAATCGCGCGCGGTGAGATCATACAGCAGCGTGCGCGACGCGTTGGTGTGATCGGTGACGTGAACCTGGCCACCGGTGAGCTTCGCGATGAGCCAGGTGTCGATCGTCCCCGCGGCGAGTTCTCCTCGCTCGGCCCGGCGCCGCAACTCCCGATCCCGGAGCAGCCATTCCAGCTTGGTGCCGGAGAAATAGGGGTCGAGCACCAGTCCAGTCTTCTGCCGAAT
>DATKJJ010000248.1:0-2718 GCA_035543695.1 Gemmatimonadales bacterium
TGCACTCGCACCGGCTCGCCCGAGGGCAGGTGACCCGGAACACATCATCAGCACGCCGCCAGAGACAATCTGTACGCCGGTCGGTACTCATTCACCACTCGGGCGGAGCCCAACATGAGCAGTCGGGAACATTCGGTTCTCCGCGAGGGAGCGCTCACCGGATTGATCGGCGCAGCGATCGTTGCGCTGTGGTATCTCATCGTGGATGTTGCCAAGGGTCAGCCGCTGCATACGCCGAACGTGCTCGGCCAGGTGTTCGTGGGACGAGACACCACACCCGGCTACCACGTCATGCCCCAAGCCGTAGCTGAGTACTCGGTTCTTCACCTCGTTGTATTCCTCGTGCTCGGCATGCTTCTGGTATGGCTGGCCCACCTGGCGTCGCGAAACCCATCGCTGCGGATGGGGGTGTGGCTCGGGCTGGTGATCGGTTTCCTGTTCTTTCTCGGCCACCTGGTCATGCTCTATTCCCTGACCGATAACCGGTTTCCCTGGCTGACCTCGACAATCGGCAGCGTGCTGGGGATCGGATCGATGGCGTTCCTGCTTTGGCGGCGGCATCCAGGGCTGCGCGGGACCTTCGACCAGGCGGCCCTCGGAGCCGAGGTCAAGCCACCACCCCATCCTCCCGGCAGAGCTCGGGGCGACTCGATCAGGTAGCAGCCCCCTCCCGTCGCCTTGCGCTCCGGAGAATCCGGCCCCAATGTGAATGCAAGCGTCCGTAAGCGGCATCACTAGGGCCTGCTCGGAGGTGACGCATGCTGGATACCAGCCACTCCACCATGGCTGAGGGGACGGATGTCGGGATCCTGGGTGGTCTCGCCGTCGCCACCTGGTTCCTCCTCCTCGATACCATCGCAGGACACCCCTTTCAGACCCCGAGTCTGCTGGGGCAGGTCGTCCTGTTCGGTGACTCCACTCCAGATACCAGTCATCTGGTCTTTGGGGCGATACTCGTCTATACCGCTTTCCACTTCGCCGTCTTCGCGCTGCTCGGGATGGGTTTGGTCGTGCTGGTCCACTGGGGAGTGCGCGACCCGGTAGTGCGGTACGCCTTGCTTCCGGTCTTTCTGGTCTTCGAGGTGCTGTTTTATGGGTTGCTCGAAGTGTTCTCGGAGCGAACCAACGAGCTGTTCCCCTTCTGGGCTGTAGTGGTCGCGAATACGCTGGCGGCAGCCTGCATGGCCCTGTATCTGTGGAACCGGCACCCCGATTTTCGGGCCGCCTGCCGCGAGGTTCCGCTGGGGGATGCGCCGCAATGACATAGCGTTCCCGACGCAATTACCTTCCAGCCTCACCCATTCCGGCCGGGTCTGTGCGTCGGCAATTTCGCTCCGCCGCTTTCATCTTCTCCATCTCGCTCGCTTTCACGCCGCCCTTGGCGGCGCAGCTCGAGCCGCCCTCCAACGGTGGCGTTGTGGCGCTCGACCAGGAGCTCCGCATGTTGGGGCACTACAAGCGGGTGTTGATGATCGGCGCCCATCCGGACGACGAGGACACCGAGTTACTCACGGTCCTGGTCCGGGGAACGGGAACGGAGGCCGCCTATCTGTCGCTCAACCGGGGTGAGGGCGGCCAGAACCTGATCGGTCCAGAGTTGGGAGAGGCACTGGGCCTGCTGAGGACGGAGGAGCTGCTGGCCGCCCGGCGTTTGGATGGGGCACGCCAATACTTTACCCGCGCCTATGATTTCGGCTTCTCCAAGACGATGGACGAAACCTGGCAGCACTGGCCCCGGGACACGATTCTCAAGGACGTAGTCAGAATCGTTCGCCGGTTTCGACCGCAGATCATCGTCTCGATCTTCAGCGGCACCCCACGAGATGGACACGGCCAGCACCAGGCCGCGGGCTGGTCTGCCCAGGAGGCGTTTCGAATTGCCGGGGACTCGAGCCGTTTCCCCGAGCTCTTCGCCGAAGAAGGCCTGCTGCCCTGGACGGTGCTCAAGTTGTATCGCAGTGCCCGATTCGATTCTACCGCCACCACCCTCACGCTCAATGGCGGTACCCTCGACCCGGCGGTCGGGAAATCCTATCACCAGATCGCCATGGCAGGTCGCAGCCTGCACCGCTCCCAGGATATGGGGCAGCTGCAGCGCATGGGACCGTCCACCGTGAGACTCGCTCTGGTGGAAGACCGCACCGGTTCCGGTGAAGTCGCGCTCTTTGGCGGCATCGACACCAGTCTGTCGGCCATGCCCCTCGGCGAGCGCCGGCGGGCGAGCTCAGCCGACCTGGTCCGCTCGTCTCCCGGGGTGCCGGAGCTGCAGCGTTACTCGGCCCGGGTTGACTCCCTCGTGCTCGCCCGAGGGAACCAAGCTCTCCAGCGTGGCCTGCTTGCCCGAGCCGCGAGTGATCTCGACCACGCCGTTGCGGTGCCTCCGCAAGCGTCTCCCGGCTCCCGCGGAGTCTATTACACCCGCGGCATTGAACTGGAGGATCAGCTGGGGCACCTCAACGCCGCCGCCTGGCACCTGGGAGGAACGGTCTTCGACGTTGTGGTAGACGACGACCGCGTTATTCCCGGCCAGCAGCTCCACTGGACACTGTCGACCTGGAATACCTCGGCCAGACCCCGCCTGGCCGACATGCGGGCGGCCCAGTGCATCCCGCTGGGAGAATGTCGCAGCCCTGACCGGCCGCCCGCATCTCAAACCATTCCTCCAGGACAGGTGGGAAGCATCTCGCTCGAATATCCGGTGCTGGAGCAGCCGCTATC
>DATKJJ010000249.1:0-9333 GCA_035543695.1 Gemmatimonadales bacterium
CCGTAAAAGGCGAGGCGTCACGCCGCTACCCTGGTGTGACGCCTCTACTGCCGCTTCAATTTCCCGTCACAGCTGCTACTTGCCGGTCGACCCCTGCCCCGCCGCCGCGGCCGATGCGGTGACATTCACCCCGATCGAGCCGGCGGTCTGGGTGGCAAGACTGAGGCGCTCCTGCAGATCGGGCAACATGGTGGAGGCCACCTGTTTCAGCAGGTGCACCTTCCCGCTCTCGGATTCCCGCTGAAATAGCCGTACCTCGTCGGCGTGCTGCGTGACCATTTCGGTCATGTAGGCCTTATCGAAGGAGGAGCGGCCCATCCGGCTGAAGCGATCGAAGGCCTGCTGGTCCTGTCTCAGGAGGACCGGTGCCGGGAAGGCAGCCTGCTTGGCTGCGGTCGCAAGATCCTGGTTGGTCTTGGAGTAGTCGCTCACCATCCTCTTGCCAAACTCCACCACGGCTGGGCTGGAACCCTTCTTTTCCGCGAGCTTCCCAAGCTTCACCTGCAACAGACCGACGCTGCCGGCTGTCTGAATGAAAACACTGTCCGCCGCCAGCGACGCTGGCTGCTGGGCCGCCGCGGGCTTGGCGCCTGCGGCAGCGCCGAACAATAGACCGGCCACGGCTGCGGGAACGAGCAATTTGACGGCCATTTCCTTCATCCTTTCCCTGGTTTCGTTTTCTACTCATCGGGGGTCACTAGCCTTGGACGGCCGGTTGGCCCAAATGGTTTCGTTGGAGACTGGACGCAACCGTAACAGTCGTGTGACTGTCCAATGAGGGCGGAAAGAAGGGAGTGGCGCAGAAACGAAGAGACGCGACCGGCCTGAGCTCGATCGCGCCTCTCATTGTCTTTTCTGGGCCCGTCCGGGACGGCCCCGATCCGGAAATCCTATAGCCTGGTCTTACGAACCTCCGGTGTCCGCCGAGGCTGGCCTGGCCAGGGCGGGACCTGCCACGCCTCTTCCCGTTGCCTGCTCCCGTGTCATCCGGGAATACAGCGAGATCTCGGGATCAAACAAAAATCGGAAGAGGAGCCGGGTCCAGGAGGTGTGGGCGGCCAAATCGGCATAATACTCGGGCGCGATCGCGCGGATCTGAGGCAGGCGATGCCACGGGACCGAGGGAAAGTCATGGTGTTCGTTGTGGTATCCGACGTTGAACGTCAGGAGATTCAGCTTGCCGTAGTAGCTGAAGGTCTCCTGATCACCGCCATCAACGAGGTAGTGCCGCTGGATCCAGCGGGCTCCCAGTGGATGCAGGCCGATGGAAAAGAAGAACGCCAGAACCAGATAGGCGAATGACCGGGGACCCCACATCAGATATACGGCCAGGTTGACACCGATCTGGATCGCGAGATTCGTGACAGTCCAGGCGTCGAGCGGTGGCACCGCCTTGACGCGAAACGAGCGCACCGCCTGGAACAGCGGATAAAACATCAGCCAGAGCGCCTTCCCCAGGGGTGAGCGGCCAACCAGCCGAGCCTCCCAGATGCTCGGTATATCGGCATCCAGGTCGTAGACGCCCTGAAACGCGTGATGCTTCAGGTGGTACTTCTGAAAGGAGAATGAACCCGGCACAAACAGCGGAAGATTGGCCACGATCCCGGTGAGAACATTGGGCAACCGCCGGCGGAAGACGAGACGATGGGCGCATTCATGGATCATGACGAACAGCCCATGGCTGGCGAACGCCCCTACGGTGTAGGCCAGCGCAAGTACAAGCCACATCGGCCGGTCCGCCACAAACCAGGCGACGCCGAACTGCAGGCTCACCAGCCCCAGGATGCACCAGAAGGTGACCGGGCTCGATCCAATGAGGCTCCGGATGTCAGGATGGCGGCGGAGTATCTGCTTGGTGCGGTCGCGGTGAGGCTCGGGGCCGGCGGAATATGAGAATGCGGAAAGATGCTCGGACAAACGAGCTCTCGTCGTCAAAGAGAGGGAGGGTCCATCGGGAAGGCAGTCTGGAAACGCGGACTGCGTGGTGCAATATACCGGGCTGGACCGCCGGATACCAGCCGTGCCTTCTGCTCCTTGCTCTTTGAGGTTCACCGGGCATACGTGCACTGAGGACAACCCGCCGCGGCTCCCCTTCTCCAACGCCTTATCGAGACCCCCATGTTCCTGCTCAGCCTGGCCCTCCTCGCGCTCCCAGTCGATAGCGCGGTGGTGCGAGATATAAAAGTCGCCGATGGTGAGACCCTCCGCACTACGTCGGTGGGGACCGGTCAGCCCATCATTCTGATCCCCGGCCTCTTTGGTGGCGCGTTCGGCTATCGAAAGATCACCGGGCCACTGGTAGCTCAGGGATACCGTACCATTGTGATTGAGCCACTCGGCTATGGCTTCTCCTCCCATCCCAAGGACGCGGACTACTCATTCGGGGCCCAGAGCGACCGCGTGGCTCGCACCCTCGATCAGTTGAGCATCAAGCGCGCGCTCTTCGTCGCCCAGTCCAGCGGCGCCGCCATTGTCTTTCGCCTCGCGGTCAAGCGGCCCGACCTGGTGCGGGGCTTTCTCTCCATCGATGGCGGGCCGGCCGAAAGCGCGGCCACCCCAGGAATGAAAAAGGCATTCAAGTTCGGCGGCGGGCTGGTCAAGCTCACCATGGACGAATCCAGGCTGAGACATGAGGTGCGGCGTGAGATCGTGAAGAACTCGGGCGACACCAGCTGGGTCACCGACGCGGTAGTTCGCAGCTACACGGCCGGCCAAACCGCGGACCTCGGCGGGTCGATCGATGCCTTTCACGAAATGGCCAAGTCGAAAGAGAACACCTCGCTGGCCGATCGGCTCCAGCATTGTCTGGCGCCCGTGCTGCTGCTGGTGGGAACGGTAGATCACCCCTCAGGGGTACCGGACGAACAGCGGCAGCTGCTCAAAACCAAGCTTCGCGACCTCAACACCGAAACCGTCCGGGGGGCGGGCCAGTTCATTCAGGAAGAGCAGCCGGCCGTCGTGCTCGCGGCGGTAACCCGGCTGAACCGGGTGGCGCGCTAAGCGGGAGAAATCCATTGCCCCGGTAGGCAGGTTATGCTATGTTTGCTTCCAGCGAGGACAGGGGACTGGCTTGGCGCCGGTCCCTTTCGTTTGGGCGATAGTTCCTGGCGCAGTAGCGCCGCTATCGCCGGCCCGCGTGGGGGCTGAACCCACGTATCACGTAGTCGGAAGTGCGGCACGTCCGGCTCCGATTACCAGTCTCAGGAGTAGGACATGGCACGCACCACCGGCACGGTCAAGTGGTTCAATGACGCGAAGGGCTTTGGATTCATCACCCCCGAAGACGGTCAGAAGGACTGCTTCGTGCACCACTCGGCCATCTCCGGCCAGGGCTTCAAGAGCCTGACCGAAGGCGATCGAGTCGAATTCGACGTCGTCCAGGGCCAGAAGGGCCCCGCGGCAGAGAACGTTGTAAAGATCACGAAGTAAGTCTTTCGTGGATGGATGACGGCCGGTTCCTCTGGAACCGGCCGTTGTTTTTTGGGTGGCGGCTACGGTCTTCTTTTCAATTGAACCGAAACAACGGTGGGAAGCCGATGACGACGATCGCGGCCCAAACCGAATACGCCGGCAAGTACCCTGTCTGCCAGCGCTCCAGGGCGGCAAAGGGGCTGCGGCCGCGCAGAAACCGGACGTAGAGCACGGTGGACCAGCCCAGGTTCACCAGCAGGATCACGTTCTCGCCCAGTGCGGCCACTCGGTTGGGGGTAAAGCCGAACTCAGAGATCCGGACTCCGATCGCTGCCAGCGCGAAGGCATCCGCGATCAGCGCACTGACGAGGAGCAGCACGAGCAGCAGATCGAAGGCCCCAGGCGTTGCCTCGGGGTCTCGCGCGGAGATGGAGTAGAGCAACAGGCCCAACACCAGCACCAGGAGGAGGTCGAAGGCAATCAGCGCATTGCGCTCGATGTCGATCCCGCGGCCGGTCCAGAGCATGGTTCCCAGAAAGGCCAGCAGGGTCAGCGCGAACAGCGGGGTGAAAATCCGGGTCAGCACCGGAGCCATGTTCTCGATCACGCTCTGCTTTGCCTCGACCAGCCAGGAGCCCACGATCACCGCTCCGGCCATTCCGCAAGGCACCAGCCATTTCTGGACTAAAGGCTCCGCGTCGATCCCGATGGCCCGGAACATTCCCATCGTAAAGCCGACGAGCACGCCACCACCCAATGCAATCAGCGCATAGTAGATGAACAGTTCACCGGAGAAGCGGACGAAGTCCATCCGCCCGGCGCTCTCGTTCCAGCGTCCCCCCGCATAGGCCACTCCCACGAGCAGCCACAGCGCGATCGGCAGATGCAGCACGGTGAGCGGCTCCGTATCGCTGCCGGGCTTGAAGGGATAGATGTTCGCAAAGATGAAGGCGACGCCGAACCCCAGCGCCACCCACGTCCAGATGCGGGGGTTCAGCCTCCGTTTCCAGACGAAATACCCGGTGAGAATGGGAAGCACGAAGAAACCGGCGTTCCGGAATAAGGCCCTGTCCGCGCCCCACTCCAGACCAAACAACGACGGGATTTTGACCGCCAGCGCCGCGAGTGCGGTCAGCGCCAGAACGACGATTGCCTCGGTCTGCTCCTGGACGCCGGAGCGGACACTGACAGCTGGCGACATCACCAACTGTTTCCAGAGCCGCTCCGAGTGCTCGCGGGCGAACTCGTTCGAGACGGCGTCCAGCGCACCCATCCGCTTCACCGCCACCAGGAACGCCTCGTTCTCGGAGAGGCCGCTTTCCCGCAGCGCAGTCACCTCCCCCCGGAGGTGATCCTCCAGCTCCTCCACGTCCACCGGCCGTATAGCCTGCCGCCGGCGAAGGTAACTTCGCCACTGCTCGACCTGCTCTTCGAGCGACTGGCTCGATGGCGGTTCCTTGGCCGGTTCAGCCATGGGACGGCCGCGGTGACAGCGCGGACCGCGCCGGAAGCGACACCGTGCGCCAGATGTTCCGCAGCGCCGAGTCCACCGTCTGCCACTGCTGGCGCTGCTCCACCAGCTGTGCCTTGCCCTGTACCGTGAGGTGATAGTACTTGCGTTTGCGGCCGGTTTCCGAGGTGTCCCACTTGCCCCGGATGTGACCCTGCCGCTCGAGCCGGTGGAGCACTGGATACAGCATTCCGTCGGTCCATTGAAGATTTCCGCCGGAAAGCTCGTTCACTCGCTTGAGAATGGCATAGCCATAGGAGTCGCCCTCGGCCAGGATCGCGAGGACCAGAGGGGTGGCAGAGGCCGCGACCAGATCCTTATTGATGTCCATGCGTTCTTTCCCGAAAGACGGCACTACCTAATTGTACTATACATTGTTCTTCTATGTATGTCGAGAGCGGACCGCGATGACGGCCGCTGACTAGCTTGCCCAAACCCGCCGTCTCATTTTGCAGTACCCATGGATTCAAACTTGCCGGATTTCCTCGGGTCAGCTGAGGCAGCCCTCGGCGACCGCTATCGCGTCGAGCGCGAGCTGGGCCGCGGTGGGATGGCCATCGTCTACCTCGCCCACGATCTCAAGCATGGCCGCCTGGTTGCTCTCAAGGTCCTGCGCCACGAGCTTGTGGCCGCACTGGGGCCTGAGCGCTTTCTCCGGGAAATTGCCGTCACCGCCGGTCTGCAGCATCCCCATATCCTTCCATTGCTCGATTCGGGAACGCTGCAGCCTGTGGGATCGCCCTACTACGTCATGCCCTATGTCCAGGGCGAGTCACTTCGCGACCAGCTGGGACGCGAGCGCCAACTGCCGCTAGCGCAGGCCCTGCAGATCACTCGGGATGTGGCGGCAGCGCTTGGCTATGCTCACGCACACGGCGTAGTGCATCGCGACATCAAGCCCGAGAACATCCTTATCTCCGGCGGCCAGGCTGTGGTGGCTGACTTCGGTATCGCCCGTGCCCTCTCCGCCGCGGGAGGGGAGCGGCTGACGGAGACCGGTCTGGCACTCGGCACACCGCACTACATGAGTCCCGAGCAGGCAGCCGGCGATCCTCGCGTAGACGGACGGGCGGACATCTATGCCCTCGGGTGCGTTCTCTACGAGATGCTGGCCGGAGAGCCGCCCTATACCGGACCTACCGCCCAGGCCATTGTCGCCAAGCGCATGCTGGAGCCGGTACCCCGGATCCGAACCGTCAGGGAGAGCGTTCCCCAAGAGCTGGAGCGTGCCATCATTCGGGCGCTGGCCAAAACGCCGGCCGACCGGTTCGGTACCGCACAGGAGTTCGCGGACGCTCTCTCCCAGACGACAGGAAGCGCGCAGGTGCCTGGCTCGAGTGGCATGGGCCGTCGCTCGCGAGCCGCGGGGACGCTGGTGGCCGTTCTGGCAGCGGCCGGGCTGGTCCTTCGTCTCTGGTCGGGGCGATCCCGAGCAGATGTCAGTCCTTCAGCCTCACGCATCGCAGTCATGCCATTCACGCCCAGCGGGTCCGACACCGGGCTTTCCCGGTTGGGGCGCGACCTGGTGTTTACCCTGAGCGCAGAGCTGGACGGCCTGGCCGCCATCCGTGTGGTGGACGCCCACACCGTGCTGGCCCATTCGAAACAGGATGGACTTTCTTCTCCCGCCGAAGGAGCGGCGCTGGCCCGTCGGTTCGGGGCGGGCAGCATCGTGCATGGCAGTCTGGTGCGAGAAGGCGCCGGTGTGCGCCTGGACTTCGTTCTTCGTTCGACCGACAGCAGCGCCACCCCGCTGGCTCGCGGGTCGGTTTCCGGCGCCTCCGATTCAGTCGCTGCGCTGACCGACTCCGCGGCCCACGTTCTCCTGCGACAGATCTGGACTCGGGGATCGGCCCCTACTCCCAGTCTGGAGGCGGCACTCAAGACCCGCTCGGTTCCGGCCTTGCGCGCATTCCTGGAAGGGGAACGACAGATCGTCGGCGGCCGGTGGGACAGCGCGTTCGTTTCATACGGGCGGGCCAGAGAGGCGGATCCAGCCTTCTGGCTGGCCTACGCCCGGCAGCACTATGCCCTGCAGTGGGCAGTAAAACCACCGCTGGAAATGCTGATCGACTCACTCCAGCGCCATCGGTTCGAGCTGCCGGAATCCGAGCGTCTCTTGGCCGAGGCGATCATCCTCTGGTCGCGCGATAGCATCGCCCTCGCCCTCGATCGCGCCCACCAGCTCACTGAGCGATATCCCAACTCCTGGTTCGGGTGGCTGAACTACGCCGACCAGCTGTTTCACAACGGTCCGATGCTGGGCCGCTCGCGAGCCGAGGTCCGGGCTGGATTCCTGCGGGCTCTCGAGCTCAATCCAAACCTGATCCCGGTGCACGAGCACCTTATGCTGTTGGCGCTGGAGAACAGAGACACGGCTGCGGCCGGCCGCGGCCTGCGGGAGCTGACGCGGCTCGATGCCGGCCCAAGCCTTACGGCCGACGGCTACGGCAACAGAATGCTGCAGTTTCGCTTTCTCGCTGCAATTGAGCGGGGCGATAGCCTGCTCACTCGGGTGTTGGCCGACAGCATTGCCCAAGACCCCGAGCCGCTAGCTGTGCCGGATGGGAGCTTTTACGACGCATATCGCCATGGCCTGCCGGTCGAGCAGATTCAGGTGAGCGGGAAAGTGGTCCAGTCAGGGGCCCGGCCGGCTCGCCGGGCAACCCATGGTAGACTGCTGGCACTATCGTGGGTGCAGAGCGGGGCGTGGGATTCGGCGTTGGTCGCCATGGACCGTTTGGTGGCCAGCGAAACCGATTCGGCCGCGGTTCTCGAGGTGTATGGGCTGGCGGTCGTGGGAGCCTGGCTTGAAGCCATAGAGCCAGGTGAAGCCGAGCGGCGGCGCCAGGCTGCCGTGACGCTGGCCGGTGCGAACGGCGCTGACCGCGCAGAAGTGGCCTGGCTCGACGGCTTGGCAGCGGCGGGTCGGAGCGACCGGGGTGCGCTGACCCGGGCGCGGGCGGCACTTCGTGGGAGTGGAGACTCCAGCGCGAACGGCCTCGATCACTCCCTCGCGGCTTTTGAGGCTGCGCTCACCGGAAACCCGGGGGCCGCGGGTAGGTCGATGGCGGACCTCGAATCACAGGAGGCCCCGCTCTCCGCTCCGGATTTCCGGCGCCATCCCTACACGATAGGCGTTGATCGATTGGCTGCCGGACGTTGGCTGGCGGCTTCGGGTGATTCCCAACGGGCGCTTCGGCTGCTGACCTGGGTGGATGGCCCCTATTTCCTTCATCCCAGTACGGTATACAGCCTGATGCTGAGGCCTTTAGTTGACCTCGAGCGCGGCCGGATCGAGGAGCAGAGCGGACGCGCCGCGTCGGCCCGGAACTACTACCGCGAATTTCTGCGACGCTATGACCGGCCAACTACCGGCCATCGGGAACTGGTGGAAGAAGCCACAACCGCCCTGGTCCGGTTGACCGGGCGACAGGATGAGCGATAGCGCGGCTAGCCGATAACTCCGGGCGCAGCCATCTTGGACGATCCCCATCTAAACTGGCCATCTTGCGAGATAACCTGGCAGGTATTCAAGCGGCCCTGGCAGATCGCTACCAGGTCGAACGTGTGCTGGGCAGGGGCGGCATGGCGACGGTCTATCTCGCGCGCCGTCTCCACGACGAGAGCCCCATCGCACTCAAGGTGCTCCATCCCGAGCTCGGTCCGACCGTGGGCGCCGACCGCTTCAAGCGGGAGATCCGCGTGGCCGCTCAGTTGCAGCATCCCAACATCCTCGGAATCCTCGACTCGGGTGAGACGGCGGGCCCCCCCGAAGCGGGTGGTGGGCAGCTGTGGTTCACCATGCCCCTGGTCGAGGGGGAAAACCTGTATGAGCGGCTCCAACGCGAGCACGCGTTCCCGGTTGACGAGGCGCTCCGGATTGGCACCGCTGCGGCGGCCGCGCTCGCCTACGCCCACGAGCAGGGCGTGGTTCACCGCGACATCAAACCCGACAACATCATGCTCTCAGGCGATCAGGTATTGGTCGCCGACTTCGGCGTGGCGCGGGCGGTGAGCGAAGTAGCGGAGAAGCTCACCGCCACAGGCATGATCGTCGGAACCCCAACCTATATGAGCCCCGAGCAGGCGAGCGGCGATAAGGCGATCGACGGCCGGAGTGATATCTTCGCGCTCGGCTGCGTGGTTTACGAGATGCTCGCCGGCCAGCCGCCCTTCAAGGGGCCTACCCCGCAGGTCACCCTGATGCTCCGGTTCATGGCCCCTCCCCCGCCGCTCCGGCCCCGGGTCCAGATCCCCGAGTATGTGGAGACCGCGATCGTCCGTGCTCTGGCCAAGGATCCGGCGGAGCGCTACGGCACCGCCGCCGAGTTTGCTGGCGCTCTGGCCGGACGGGAGACGGCGGCCCCACCGGACACGAACCTCTCGGCCAAAAAGGGGTGCGCCGCCAT
>DATKJJ010000250.1:0-3454 GCA_035543695.1 Gemmatimonadales bacterium
GTACTCGATTCCGTCAGCCAGGACGTGATCAGCTTCCGGGCTCGGCGAAGGCGTCGTGGGCGACGCATTCTGTATCGCGTGGTCGACGAGTACGGCAACGATGAGATCGGGCCCTGGACCTGCCGTCCCGCCTCCTCGGCCCAGCCGCTCACCCTGGGAAGCATGATCCAGCTGATAGACGGCGCCCGGAGCGCCGATTTCGCCGACCAGGAGGGCTCGCTGCCCGATCTGCTCCGCGGCATCCAGGGCTGTGAGCCGGACGAGCTCCGCGAGTTCGTGGCGGTAGAGTCGGACTTCTACCCGGAGCTCTCTGGCTATTACCGGAGGCAGGCCCGGTACTGGCTGGAACAGCAGCGGAACGGCAGCACGTGAGAGTGCAAAGGAAGGCACGAAAAAGCACAGTGTTCTTGCCGAGAGGGTCTGACCGGTGCGTCAGTCCCGCCACAAACCGGATGCGTCCAGCAGTCCTCTCTCCTCGCCGTTCACACCTCAAACATCTAAGTGGCCTGAGCTCCAGCTCCTGCGGCTGCGGGTCGCGCTATATAAGGAAGGGAAGCGAGGGCATGCCGATTGCGCCGTCCCGCCGTGCTAAGTCGCTGTGGAACTGCAACTTCTCGCACGGGGACCCATGGAACTCCTCTTCGGCCTCGCCCTTTCAGCGTCTCTGCTCGGCCCCTCGCGTCCAATTCCGGCGGTCGAGCCGGACAGCAGCTCGGCGGTTTCCCGGTTGACCGCCGAGGAAGCACTGTTTCTGCTCCAGAGCGAGCACCAGTTCTCATTCCCGATATTGCTGCTCGAGGATCCGGCTACACCAACCCGGTGAGGTTCGCGGTCAGCAGCAGAAGGGCCACTCGCGATGAGTGGCCCTTTTGATATTCGGTACGGGCGCTGACTGGTCCGATCAGTTTCCGTGATGATGCGGCACCCGTGCTTGCTGACTCGCCGGTGCGTTGGCGCAGCTCACCTTGGGGTTCCAGGCAGCGAAGATGCCGCTCGGGTTGTGACGACCCACCCAGATGTGGAGGCCCCACACGCCGAACTCGGGTACCTGGGCGAAGCTCTGACCCAGCAGGGTTGGCGGGTTAGCCGTCGACGGAATATCCGTGAACGGCACGATGTACTCCACGCCGACGAACCGAAGCTTCCCGTTCTTCTCCGGCTCGTAGAGCAGCAGCTCGGGCTCGAGCAAACTCACTCTTCCTCCGTCCTGGATGAACGCCGGCTTGCCATAGTGGAAGCCCATCGCGCCCGCCCCGGGTTGGCTCGGCAGGTCGGCGGCGATCAGGCAGGGGGTGATCTGCGCCGACCAGCCCGCCGCCTCCGCCTTGTCGAAGTCGTGGAACGGCGCCACCAGGCTGCGGAGTCCCGCGATCTGGCTGGCCGTCGAAGCCGAGATGGTGGGCGACTTATCGGATGCCGCTCCATCCGGTGCGAGCGGAGCAGAGCGATCGCTGCAGGCGAAGAGCAGCGTGAACATGGTGAGACCGATCGGTATGCGTCTGTGCATGAATGTGCTCCCTGTTAGAGCAGAGGTGTTGAAGGGCCAGACGGGGTAATTGTCGCCCAACATACCCGCCATCGGCCGACTCGCAAGGTGAACGGTGGGGAGCTGAACCGCCTCTGCCACGGTTCGATCTGTTCACTCTTGACACTCTCGGTCCCGGACGTATCCTGAGGCTCACCTCAGAAGAGATGAAGCTCTCAACCAGGAGGCATCGATGTACGCGACTATCCGTCGTTACTCGACCAAGACCGCTGCCACCACCGACACAGTCGATCAGTTCGTGCGGCGCATCGAAAGCAATTTCCTTCCGCGAATCAATGATATCCCAGGCTTCCATAGCTACGGGGTGATGCGGACCAGCGATACGGAGATACTGTCCATTACCCTGTTCGAGGATCGCCAGGGATCGACCGAGGCCACCCGCAGGGCGGCGGAGTTCGTGAAGACTGATCCGTTCAAGGATCAGCTGAGCAAGCCGGAGGTGATCGAGGGCGATCTGTTGCTGCTGAAAGAGGCCGGGATGGGAGTTCGTTAGCTCACGAGGAGCGGGTCACCCGTTCCAGGAGGATGAGATGCCACCGCAATCCACCCTGTTATCCGAACGACAGCTGATCGACGCGGCCAAGTCGCCGCTAATGGCCTTCAATCAGAAGAACTGGAATGCGGTGCGAAGTGGCATCAGCCCGGACTTCGTATACGATGAAGTCGCTACCGGGCGAAAGGCACAGGGGGCCGACCAGGCGATTGCCGTCTGGCAGGGATGGGCCACCGCGTTTCCCGATGCCCAGGCCACGTTCGATCGAGAGCTGCCGAGCGGCAACGTCGTCGTCTTCCAGGTGACCTGGCGAGGCACTCACCAGGGGCCGCTGCAAACACCAGGAGGCGCGATCTCACCTACGGGCAAGCGTATCGATGTCCGGGCCTGCATGGTCGTCGAGGTTGAGTATGACAAGGCCAAAGCGCACTGGCATTACTTCGACATGGCGACCCTCTTACAGCAGATCGGCGCCTTACCTTAACAGTTCCTCGAACCTCTGATCCCCTCGCAGCGGAGCCCAGCGTGGGTCGTGCCGTAGCAAGCCGACGCTGAGCTCGGAGGGGACCGAGAGCAGATACTTCAACTGATCTACTGCTTCTGATCGCATACCGACGGTCGCATAGACCATGGCCAGCGCCGCCTGGATGTTGGCGCCGCGGTACGCCTCCCGGCTCACCGGCAACAGCTTCACCGCGCTCTCACCTTCCCGCACCGCGTCCGTCTTTCGTCCCTGATTGGCGTACACCAGCCCCAGTCGGGCATGGAAATTCGCCTCGTCGGGATGCGCCTTCACCTGGGATTCCAGGATGGCGCGTGCCGAGTCGAGGTTGGCCCGTTCCAGCGCGGCCCGGCCCCGAGTGCGATACACCTCGGACTTGAGCAGGTACAGCCCGGCGGTGTCGGCGAAGTCAGCGGTGGTCAGCGCCTCGATCCGGGGCTGCACGGTGGAATCGGCGATGAGCAGGAAGTTCGGCACTACCGCGAAGCTGGCAATCGCGCCGGTTCCCGCGGCCATCCGGCTCATCTCCACCAGGCCTGCGCCTTGTAGAGACGCGCGAAGCGCCGCCTTCGCCGGCTCCAGGCTGTCCATTCCGATGAGGCATTGGAGCTTGAGCCAGCGGGGGAAGGACAGGTCGGGGGTAATCTCGATCGCCTTGTCGGCGGTGGCACAGGCCAGGTCGTACTTGCGGACCAGGGTGTACGTCTGCGCCAAGTTCCCGACAGCGTCGGCCGATCGCGGGTTCAACTGCGCTGCCTTCTCGAAGTCCGCGATCGAACCCGCCCAGCGTCCCTGGCGCCGCTGGACCGCCGCGGAGGCCATGAACAGCTCTGCATTGTTGGGCTGTTTCTCTCTGGCCTGAGCCAGCTCCTGCAAGGCGCGATCGTAGTCCAGCTTGCCCCAGTAGTAGTAG
>DATKJJ010000251.1:0-7559 GCA_035543695.1 Gemmatimonadales bacterium
CGGACGATAAGGGCGCGCGAGAGATCGCCTCCCGGTTGAGCACCGAGGTGGTTCGATTCGGCCTGGATGCCGACGCCGACGTTCGGATCGGCGACATTGTTCAGCAGGCCGACCGCACTGTCGCCTGCATTCGCTGGCCGACCGGCCGCTCGATTTCACTTCGGCTCCAGGTGCCGGGACTGCACAACCTGCGAAACGCGGTAGCGGCGCTGAGCGTGGTAGAGGCGTTGGGTGGCGCGTTGGAGCCCGCCGCGGAAGCGCTGAGTCGGTTTCCTGGTGTTGGCCGGCGGTTCGAGCGATTGGGTGAGTTCGGTGGAGTGGAGGTGGTGGACGATTACGCGCATCACCCGTCGGAGTTGGCCGCCACATTGTCGGCGGCACGGCAGGCGTTTCCCGGGCGCAGGCTGGTCGCGGTCTTTCAACCGCATCTCTATTCCCGCACCGCGGCGCATGGGCAGGCCATGGGTCAGGCACTCGCGGCCGCTGATCTGGTGTTTGTGACCGAGATCTATCCGGCACGCGAGCAGCCCATCGCCGGGGTAAGTGGTCGCCAGGTGGCTGACGCGGCCGAGCTGGCGGGCGCCGATACCCGGTTCGAGCCCACTCGCGCAAAGGTGGGAAAGACGGTGTTTCAGGAGCTCAGGTCCGGTGACGTGGTCCTGACCCTGGGCGCCGGCGACATTACCCGCGTGGCTCCCGAGTTGGTGCGTTGGCTCAGCGCCGCCTGACGCGCGGCTCGCTCCAGTATTTTTCTCTGCAGCGCGGGTTGCAGCTCTTCGGCGGTGTGATAGCCGCGGCTCTACTATGGTATGCCACGCCTGCGATCCTGCGGAGACTCGATTTCTTCCGGATCAGGCGGGTGGAAATTGCCGGAATTCGGTATCTTGCTCCAGCCACGATTCTCGGTGCGCTCGGGTTGAATGCGCGGTCGAGCGTCTTCGACGATTTGCTGGCCGCAGGGCAAGGCCTGAAAGCACTCCCAGGAATTCGGTCGGCGGTGGTCCGGCGGCGATTGCCAGGAACTCTCGAAATCGTTGTCGAGGAAGCGGTCCCGGTGGCGCTCGCGGCCCGCGGCTCTACCCTGGTCCCGATCGACTCGAGCGGCCGGGTGCTCCCGTTCGATCCCGCTGCAACGGCTCCGGACCTTCCGATTGCGGCGACGGCAGACTCGGCTGTTGCACGGGTGCTGGCAACGATCCGAGAACACGATCCTGCCTTGTTCGCCGAGATTGGGACGGCGCGGCGGATCCGTAACGACGTGATGCTCGAGTGCGATGGGCGACACCTATGGTTCGGCCCGGCGGCGACGGCGGAGGACATACGAGCGGTGATGGCGGTGGCGCAGGATCTCGCCCGGCAGGGGCGAAAGTACCGGGAGCTCGACGGACGGTTCGCGGGGCAGGTGATCGTTCGGTGGGAAGGCGCATGACCACACCCCCGCAGCGCTTGGTGGCGGCCCTCGACCTCGGCTCGACCAAGGTGGTTGCCGTGATTGCCGAGGTCACCGGCGACGCCCGGGAGCCCGGGGCCAAAATTTTGGGACTCGGGGTGGAGCGCAGCGGCGGAATTCGGCGAGGCGTGGTTCGCGACATCGAAGAGACGACCCGGGCTATCGAGCGTGCCATGAAGAGCGCCCAGCGCATGGCGGGCGTGGAAGTGGGCTCGATCTATTGCGGTCTGGCCGGAGAGCACGTCGCGGGGCGCACCTCCCATGGGATGGTGTCAGTCACCGGCGATGAGATCCGGACCGGCGATGTCGCCCGGGTCAACGATATGGCGAGCAGCGTCAGCTTCGGCCGCGATCATGAGCTGCTCCACGCGATCCCTCAGGATTATCTGATCGACCAGCAAGGGGGGATCAGCGAACCGATTGGCATGACGGGATCTCGGCTGGAAGCCGAAGTCTATCTGGTTACGGTGCTCTCCAGCGTGCTGCTGAATCTCCGAAAGTGTGTGGAGCGGGCGGGATACCAGGTCGCGGAGTTCGTGCTCGAGCCACTGGCTGCTTCTCTGGCGGTGCTCACTCCAGACGAGATCGAGCTCGGCTGCGCCATCGTGGAACTGGGTGGGGGCTCCACCAATGTGTCGATCTTCCACAGCGGCAAGATCCGCCACACTGGCTCGCTGCCCTGCGCCGGCGGGCACGTCACCGCCGACATCGTGCATGGCCTGCAGGTCACTCAACACGATGCGGAACGATTGAAAGAGAGATACGGAGCGGCTTTCGAACCGCTGGTGCCGGAAAGTGACGTCTTCGAGCTGCCCAGTACGCCGGGCCAAGGGGCCCGCAACGCGCAGCGGAGGATTCTCGCCCACATCATGCACATGCGGCTGCAGGAAATACTGGAGTATGCGCTCGACGAGATCACCCGGGCAGGCTATCATCAGCGCTTACCCGCAGGAGTGATCATAACCGGCGGTGGGGCGCTCGCCCCGGGCATCGTGGAGCTCGCCCGTGAGGTCTTCGCGATGCCGGCACGCTGTGGCGTGCCGGGCCAACGCTTGCGTGGTCTGGCGGACAGCGTCGAATCACCCCGGATGGCGGTACCGGCAGGTCTGGTGCTCTATGGCGCCAGGCAGGTTGCTGTTAGTGGTGGGTTGGGAGCGGGGGGGCGGAAGTCACCGGCCGTGGAAAAGGTGCTGGCTCCTGTGCGACGGTGGCTCCAAGACTTCTTCTGAGTCGGGCCGAGGGGACATGACCATGATCTTTGAACTGGAAGAGGGCGCGGCCCAGACCGCGCGGATGAAAGTGGTGGGCGTAGGAGGCGGCGGTGGTAATGCCGTCAACCGCATGATCGAGGACCAGCTGGGGGGCGTCGAGTTCATCTCGGTGAACACCGACTCACAGGCCCTCGCGATGTCCAAATCCGACATCAAAATTCAAATCGGCCGCAAACTGACCCGCGGGCTTGGGGCAGGGGCCCGTCCCGAAATCGGCCGGCAGGCCATCGAGGAAAACCGAGACGAGGTGCTGCATGCGGTGCAGGGCGCGGACATGGTCTTCGTGACCTGCGGCATGGGAGGTGGCACCGGCACCGGTGCCGCTCCGGTCGTGGCCCAGATGGCGCGCGAGGCCGGGGCGCTCACCGTCGGGATTGTCACCAAGCCCTTCCTCTTCGAGGGCCGCCGTCGGATGAAGCAGGCGGAGGGCGGCATCTCCGAAATGCGCAACAACGTTGACACCATGATCGTGGTGCCGAACGAGCGGCTGCTCGCCGTGGTGGGCAAAGGCATTCCGTTCCAGGAAGCCTTGAAGAAGGCCGATGAGGTGCTGCTCCATGCCACCCAGGGCATCGCCAGCCTGATCACCTCGACCGGCATCATCAACGTCGACTTTGCCGACGTCCGCACGGTGATGCAGAACGGCGGCGCCGCGCTTATGGGCACCGGCATCGGCCGAGGAGAAAACCGCTCCCTCGAGGCGGCGCAGCAGGCCATCTCCAGTCCTCTGCTGGACAACATCTCCATCGCCGGCGCCATGGGCGTCCTCATCAATATCATCGGCGGCGACGATCTCACTCTGGGCGAAACCACCCAGATCAACGACATCATTCACGACGCAGTGGGCGACGACGCCGAGATCATCTTCGGCGCCGGCAACGACCCGGCCATGCACGGCGAGGTTCGGGTCACCGTGATCGCCACGGGATTCGATCGGCCAGTCACCGCGGAACAGCCAACCGGTCGGGTTTCCGGAGCCGCGGGAGTAATCAACTTTCCGTCGCACCGGCAGCGGCCCTCCACCCCCTCGCAGCCGGCCACACCGGTGATTACCCGGGTACAACCGCGGATCCATCAGGCGCCGCCTACGCCCGCGCCGACCGATGTGCCCGAGATGGAGATTCCGACGTTCATTCGTCGGCAGATGGACTGATGCGGAAGCTGGTTGTTTTGGTAGCTGTCATGGTGTTCGGGGCGTCGGTGTTTTTCGGTCTCAGCGGGCGCTGGCCCTGGCACCGGCTGAGCTCGCCACCGGTGCCCCCAGCCGCCTTGCCCCCGGCCCCGCCTCCCTACACCGAAACCCAAGACACTCTGCATGGCGGGGAAACGCTTTCCGCACTGTTTGCCCGGCACAACATCACATTCGACTTCCAGCGTCTGGATTCGGGGTCGCTGCTCAATCCCCGGCGGGTGCGGGCCGGGCTGGTCTTCAACTTTCGGCAGCCTCTAGGCGACTCCGCGCCCAATCACATTTCGGTACGAACCTCCCCGGAACAACGGGTGGTATTCACCCGGATCTCCGACGGCTGGGATGCCAACGCTGAGCCCATCCGGTGGCAAACCCAGGAAACCCGCATTGAAGGGGTGATCAACAACTCGCTCTATGAAGCGCTGGATGCCGGCGTGGCCGACGAGCAGCTCGACAGCGGCAACCGCCAGCGGCTGGCCTGGGACTTGGCCGACGTATATGCCTGGCAGGTGGACTTTACCCGTGACATCCAGCCGGGCGACAGCTTTCGCGTGGTCTTCGAGCGCCGGGTCTCGCAGGATGGTGAGGTCCGGGTAGGGAACGTTCTGGCCAGCGACCTGACGATGTCTGGCAAACGGCTCAGCGCGTTTCGTTTCGGTGGCGTCTCCGGCGGAAGCGCTCTCTACTACGATGCCAATGGGGGCTCACTTCGGCGGGCGTTCCTGCGGGCGCCAGTACAATTCCGGAGGATCTCCTCCAATTTTGCCCGCCGTCGCTATCACCCGGTGCTCGGCTTGAGCCGGCGGCACGAAGGCACCGACTATGCGGCCGCACCCGGCACCCCGGTCATGGCGGCGGGAGACGGCATGGTCCTGCGGGCGGGACGGGCCGGAGGATACGGCAATCTTATCGAGCTGCGCCATGTGAACGGGATCACGACCCGCTACGGCCACCTGCGGGGCTTTGCCCGGGGCATCCGGCGCGGAGCCCGCGTGGTGCAGGGTCAGACGATCGGCTATGTCGGGGCTACCGGTCTGGCCACCGGTCCGCATCTGCATTACGAGTTTAGGGAAAACGGGATCGCTCGAGACTCGCGCAGGGTGACCCTGGGCAGCGGCTCACCGGTTTCCTCCCAGAATCGGGAGGCGTTCGAGCGGGAACGTGACCGGCTGCTTCTGCTGCTCGATCAGCCCGCGGATTCAACCTCGCAGCCCTCGGCCATTGCCCGGCAAGTGAGTCAAACCTCGGAGCGGTGGTTGCCGTAGCGCCGGATTAGTGCCTCCCCCCACAGTCCACATCTCACATAGCCGCCCCGAGTGCTGACCGTCCTCCTGGTCGCCGCACTCGCCCTCGGGCTCTCCTGCTTTACCTACCTCTGGCTGGAGAGACTGGGACGCCGCGCCTGGATCCCGCTCCTCTTCCGGGCGCTCGGCTGGACCGCTCTGGGTCTGCTGGTAGTCAACCTCACCTGTGCAGTTCGATCCCCTGCCCGTCGGCCGCTGGTGCTGCTGGATGCTTCTCTGAGCCTGAGCGCCCCAGGAGGCCATTGGGGCGAGGCCCGGGACTCTGCGGGCCGCTGGGGAGAGATTCGTGATTTCGGCGACGAGCGGGCGGGCGCCGACTCCGTACCCACTCGCGGACGCTCGCTCCTGGCGCCATCGCTCCTGGCCGCATCGGCGTCGGATCGGCCCATCATCGTGGTCAGTGACGGCGAGATCGAGGATGTGCCGGAAATACCGGCCGACATTCTCGCTCGCAGCGGCGTCCGGTTATTCCCGCGAGACCGGCAGCCGGACTGGGCCATCACCCGCGTGACCGGCGCTCGCAGGGTGACGGCGGGTGACTCCATCCGGCTGGAGGTGATAGTCCAGCCGCCCCCGGATGCACAGAGAGATACGGCGACCATCCAGGTGTCCACCAATGGAAGCGGACTTGCCCGTCGAAGCGTCCGGCTCCGAGGGGAGGGTGGGGATCGGGCTCGAATAGTGATTCCCACTGCCCGGTTGAGACCGGGCGATCATGTGCTCCAGGTGTCGCTTTCCGGCAACCGTGATCCGGAGCCGCGCACCGACACTCGACTCCACATGATCACGGTGGCCGCCACGCCCGGTGTCGTTCTGCTCGCGGGGGCAGCAGACTGGGACAGCCGCTTCCTTTACCGGACCATTCGTGAGGTCAGCCAGCTGCCGGTGCGGGGCTTCGTCAAGCTGGAGGGCACTCGGTGGCGGTCCATGTCTGACCTTCGCCCCGTTTCACCTGACCAGGTACGGCGTGCGACGCGCGGCGCAGATCTCCTGGTACTGAAGGGTCCGGTGGGCGATGTGGCGAACGGCAGCCGAGCTCGTGGGGTGTGGACCTGGATCAGTGGAGAGACCGGCCAGACGCAGCCGGGAGACTGGTATCTACTCGCTCAGGGAGACTCTCCATTATCCGGTGCGTTCCTGGGACAACCACTCGACTCCTTCCCTCCCGCGATCGATTTGACGCCAGGAGAGCCAGACCGGGGGTCGTGGGTGGCGCTCAGCGCGCAGCTCGGCCGCCGGGGTCTCCAGCGCCCAGCGGTGTACGGCAAACAAGATGGTCGTGTTCGCCGCGTTACGGTCGTGGTGGATGGTCTATGGCGTTGGGCGTTCCGGGGCGGCGCCAGCGAGCAGAGCTATCGCTCCTGGGTCTCCGAAACCGCCAGCTGGCTCCTGGGCGGCTCCGACTCCGCGCAGGGACAAGCTCGGCCCGTGCAGCCCGTAGTCGCGAATGGCCGGCCCATCGTCTTCGAGTGGGTCGGTGCGGGGCAGCCCTCCCCCCTGGCCCTCACCTGGTCCGGCGACAGCGGCCGGGGCGACACGCTGTTCTTCGACGGCGATGGCCGGGCCACCATCTGGCGTCCGCCCGGCGTTTATCGATATCGCCTGGTATCCGGAGGCGAGGGTACAGTGGCGGTGGAACAGTACTCCGATGAATTACTGCCGCACACCGTTACCCTGGCTCCGCATGCGCCTCGGCTGGTACGGCCCAGAGGAAGTACAGCCGCCCGCGATTGGCTCTGGCTGTTCGGGCTTTGCATACTCGCGTTCTCCGGAGAATGGTTGGCCCGTCGCCGACTGGGACTTCGCTGACGTGATAGATTCCGTTCCAATGCACTGCAAGAGCAAGGGATGAAATACAACAGGCTGGGAAGCTCGGAAAAACCAAGCGTCTGGTCCCGGATCAAGCGCATTGCGCTTACCGATGTCGGCGCGCTCATGCGCGGACTCAATGCCGATGATCTGGAGAACATGGAGCGGGTTCTGATCGAGGCCGACTTCGGTGTAACGGCCACGGTGGAGTTGACGGAAGCGTTAGAGGACGAGGTCCGGCGCGGAAAGCTCAAGACCGAAGCCGACCTGAAGCGATCTCTGCAGCAGCGACTGGCCGACATGCTCCGCGGCGCCGAGGCTCCGGGAAACGTTGCCAGAGCCAGTGCTGGGCCCACGGTCATTCTCCTTGTCGGAGTCAATGGAACCGGAAAGACCACCACTGCCGCCAAGCTGGCCTGGAAGCTTCAAAAGGAAGGCCGCAAGGTCCTGCTTGCCGCCGCGGATACTTACCGGGCTGGTGCGGTGGCGCAGTTGCAGATCTGGGCCAACCGTTTGGGCCTGCCCTGTGTGGCTGG
>DATKJJ010000252.1:0-2335 GCA_035543695.1 Gemmatimonadales bacterium
CGGGAACGCGGAGCAGCTCACGCAGGTGTTCATGGCCCTGATGCTGAACGCCGTGGACGCCATGAACGAGGGCCGGGGAAAGCTCACGGTGCGGACGGGACGCAATCCCAATCAGGGGGATGAGGTAGTGGCCGAGATCGAGGACAACGGTGTGGGCATTCCCCGGGCAGACCAGTCCAAGATCTTCGAGCCGTTCTACACCACCAAGCCCCCGGGGCGCGGCACCGGCCTGGGGCTCTCCATCTGCTACGGCATCGTGGAAGACCACCGGGGCCGGATCGAAGTGGAGAGCCAGCCCGGCCGGGGATCGACCTTCCGGGTATTTCTGCCGGTCCATCCATGAAAATCCTGGTGGTGGAAGACGACCGCACCGTGGGGCAGTACGTCAAACGCGGTCTGGAGGAGCAGCGCTATCACGCCGATCTGGTGGACGACGGCATGGAGGGGCTGCGACTTGCCTCGGGCGGGCGCTACGATCTCATCGTGCTGGACCTCCGGCTGCCGGAGATGAACGGCCTGGAAGTGTTGCGCACCCTGCGCGACCGGGGAAACACCACGCCGGTGCTGGTGCTGACCGCGCAGGACGCGGTGGACTTCAAGGTGCAGGCGCTCCGCTCCGGCGCCGACGACTACGTGACCAAGCCGTTTGCCTTCGAGGAGCTGCTGGCCCGAGTCGAGGCGCTGGGCCGCCGGCCCAAGGAGATCCGCTCTCCGGTGCTCAAGGTGGGCGATCTGGAGCTGGATGGTGAGACCCGGGAGGTCAGGCGGGGCGGCGAGCGGATCGAGCTCACGCCCAAGGAATACACCGTGCTGGAGTATCTCATGCGGCACGCCGGCAGGGTGATGTCCCGGACGCTGATCACCGAGTATGCCTGGGACTATCACTTCGACCCCGGCACCAACATCGTGGACGTGGTGATCAACCGGCTGCGCAAGAAGGTGGACACCGGGCACGCCCAGAAGCTGGTGCACACCGTTCGCGGCGTCGGGTACGTCGTAAAGGCCTGACATGGCGACCATCCGCCTGCGACTCACCTTCTGGTATACGGTGGCGCTCGCGGTGACGGTGCTGGCATTTGGAACCGCGCTCTACATCGAGCGCCGGCAGGCCAGCGTGCGGGAGCTGGATCAGCGCCTCACCCTCGAAGCGGACCTGGCGCAGGGCTGGCTCGCCCAGTCGTTCAAGGTGCTGGGCCGGATCGTGACCACGTCCAATCTCAATCCCACGCTGGACCCCGGAATCAGCGCCTACCTCGAGGCCGCGCGTGACTATCTGATCGTCGCCGACACCGCCGGCCAGCTTCTGGCGCTCTCCGACATTGCCCGGGGACTCAGCGCGCCGGCCCTGGAGAGCCTGACCGCGCCGCTCGACACCCTGCCTCTTCGCCGCCATTCCGGTGTGATCAACGTGGGCCCGCCGGTGGGCAGCATGCAGTATCTGGTGATGCCGATAGACAACGCCGGCCCCGCCATCGGCGGGCTCCTGGTGGCCACGCCCACCCGGCAGGCCTCGTTCGGACCGTCTGATCTGCTTCGCTCGATGCTGCTGATCGCTCCGGTGATTCTGGTGGGCGCCATTCTGGTGGGGAACTGGTTGGCCGGCACCAGCCTGAGACCGGTGCAGGGAATCATGGACGAGGTGGACGCCATTTCCGACGGTACCAGCCTGCACCGGCGGCTGGCGGTCCCGCTCAGCGGGGACGAGATCTCCCGGCTGGCCGCGACGGTGAACGGCATGCTGGCCCGGCTGGAGCGCAGCTTCTCCAGCCTGCACCGCTTCACCGCCGACGCCAGCCACGAGCTCAAGACCCCACTCATGGTACTGAGGGCCGGGGTGGAGCGGGCGCTGATCCATCCGGGGACGCCGCCGGAGATGCTGCAGTCGCTGGACGAGACGCTGGCCCAGATCAATCAGATGACGGAGATGGTGGAGAACCTGCTGACGCTCGCCCGGGCGGATGAAGGTCGGGCGCCGCTGGCGGTGGAGGAAAGCGATCTGCGGGAGGTGGTGGCGGATGTGGCGGAGACCGCGGGAATGCTGGGAGAACAGGCGGGGGTGAGCGCGGTGCACAGCATGCCCGAGACCCCGGTCCGGCTGGCGGTGGACCGGCACCGGATCCGGGAGATGCTGCTCAACATGGTGACCAACGCGATCAAGTACACGCCCCAGGGTGGGACGGTGGCGTTGAATCTGGAACAGGACGACGGAGCGGTGACATTTACCGTGCGGGACAGCGGCATCGGCATCGCGCCCGGCGACCTGCCCAACATCTTCGACCGATTCTGGCGGGCGGATCAGGCCCGCTCGCGCACGGGCGAGCGCCCCGGCACCGGC
>DATKJJ010000253.1:0-6193 GCA_035543695.1 Gemmatimonadales bacterium
ACTCCGATGGGCAAGCCGATGAGACTGGCCGTGCCCACGATGAGCAGGGTGCCCACCAGCGCATGCACCACGCCGCCTCCGGTCTCCCCCGCGGGAGCCGGTGTCCGGGTGAAGAAGTCGAGCGAGAGGCTGCCCGCTCCCTTGACCACCAGATTGAGCAGGATGAAGAACAGCGGGATGAGCGCCACGATCACCGCGCCAATCATCAGCCCGACCATGAAGTTGCTGAGAAACCGTCGCAGCAGCCGGCGGTTCACCGCTGAACCCCCGTCACAGCGCGCTGCTCCCCGCCCCTGAACCGCGGGCCACCCGCCAGATCAGGAGACGGGCCCCGGCATTCACCACCACGGTCACCAGAAAGAGGACGAAGGCCACGTAGGCCAGCGCCGAAAGATGGAGATCGCCCACGGCCTCCGAGAACTCGTTGGCGATCGCGGCAGCCATGGTGTAGCCCGGAGCAAAGAGGGAGGCGGCGATCTCGTGCCGGTTGCCGATCACCATGGTCACCGCCATGGTCTCGCCCAGGGCCCGGCCCAGCCCCAGGATGATCGCGCCGATCAATCCGGAGCGGGCGTAGGGAACCACGGCGCTGATGACTGCTTCCCAGCGGGTGGCGCCGAGGGCCAGGGCCGCTTCTCGCTGGCTGTTCGGTACCGCCAACAAGACCTCCCGGGACACCGACATCACGTAGGGCATCACCATGATGGCGAGGATGATGCCGGCCGCCAGCATCGAGGGACCGTAGATCGGTCCCTGAAAGAGCGGAAGGAATCCGAAGACCTTGCGCAGCAGAGGAAAGGCGCTGGTGCGGAGCGCGGGGACCAGGACGAAGATCCCCCAGAGCCCATACACCACGCTGGGAATGGCGGCCAGTAATCCGATGAGGAAGGCCACCGGCTGGCGCACCACCTTGGGCGCGAACTCGGTGAGATAGATGGCCACGCCGAGCGAGAGCGGCACCGCTATCAGGAGAGCGATCAGCGAGGAGAGCAGCGTCCCGAAGATCAGCGGGAACGCTCCGAACTCCTCCGCCACCGGGTCCCAGGTGCTCGAGGTGATGAAGTCGAATCCGAACCGGCTCGCCGCCGGCCGGGCGCCACTCCACAGCTGGTAGACCAGGAATCCCAGAAGGATGGGGATCAGCCCAGCAGCGAGCGTGAGGACCAGCTTGAAGATCCGGTCGCCATAGTTGACTCGCTCGAGCGAGACCGAAGCGACGGGAAGGACTTCCGGGGGCTGCTGGACCGCGGTCATACCCTGAGTGTAGAGCGAGCCCTCTCGGGCGTCGTCACGGGCAGGTAACGGCTAGGTCACGGCCGCACTATTTCTGGGAGAGACGTTGCTGCAGCAGCTCGATCACCGGCACCGGTAGCGGGGCGTAGTGAAGGTCGGCTGCCATCCGCTGGGCGTTGGGTTGCAGCATCCATTGGAGGAATCCGTGAAGGAGCCTGGTCTTGGCGCTGTCGCGGGGTTGCCGGGGGACCAGAAGCCAGGTGAAGGAGGCAATCGGGTAGGAATCCTTTCCCGAGGCCCCGGCAATGCTCACCCGAAAGTCGGTGTCGGGACCGAGCCGGGCACCCGCGGCCGCTGCGGACACGCTCTTGAGACTGGGCTCGATGAAGGCTCCCTCGGCGTTCTTCATCCAGGCGTACGGTAAGCCATTCGAGATGGCATAGATCAGCTCGACGTAGCCGACCGCCCCCTCGGTCTGCTTGACCTGCTGGGTGACGCCTTCATTGCCCTTGCCGCCCAAACCGGTGGGCCACTGCACCGAGGTGCCCTTACCTACCGCTCCCTTCCACTGGGGGGAGGTCTTCGACAGGTAATCGGTGAAGACAAAGGTGGTGCCGCTGCCATCGGAGCGGTGGACCACGATGATGTCCTGATTGGGCAGCTTTACCCCGGCATTGAGAGAGGCGAGCCGGGGGTCGTTCCATCGGCTGATCCGGCCCAGGAAGATGTCCGCCAGGGTGGGGCCATCGAGTTTGAGAGCCGTCTTGCCTGCCGAGGGCAGGTTATAGGTGGCCACCACCGCGCCGACCACGGTGGGAACATGCAGCACGTTGCCCTTGACTGCGTCCATCTGGGCATCGGTCATCGGCGCGTCGGAGGCGCCGAAGTCCACTGTGCCCTCGGTGAACTGACGGATCCCGCCTCCGGAGCCAATGGACTGATAGTTGATCCGGACGCCGGTCTCCTTGTTGTAGGCGTCAAACCATTTGGTGTAGATGGGATTGGGGAAGGTGGCGCCGGCCCCGGTCAGGGCAGCGCCGTTGGCGGTGGCAGTCCCGGGGGTACCGGACGGCCGCGCCTTCTGATCACCCGGCGAGCAGGAGATTGCGATCAGGAGCAGAGTGATGCTGAATCCTTTGAATGGCATACCTGACTCCTTGATCGAACTGTCTGTCATCCTGAGCGAAGCGAAGGATCTGTCCAGCGACCTAGAAGATTCTTCGCTGCGCTCAGAATGACAGAGCTATTGCCTTGCCGCTCGCCTTCAATGTCGGCAGCCGAGCCTGAACCAGGGACACCACTGGGTCAGGCAGTGGGGCATAATGCAGCTCGGCGGCCATCTTCTGGGCCTCAGGCGTGATCATCCAGGTCAGAAAATCGCGGATGAGCTTGGCCTTGGCCGCGTCCTTGTTGTCCTTCTTGACCAGGAGCCAGGTAAACGAGGCGATCGGGTAGGCCTGGTCGCCCGGAGCGTTGGTGATGGAGACCCTGAAATCAGTGTCCTTGGGAAGCTTCGTCCCCGCGGCTGCGGCCGTAACGGTCTCCAATGAAGGGGTGATGAAGTTGCCCGCCGCGTTCTTGACCTGGGCGTAGGGCAGCTTGTTGGAGATGGCGTAGATCAGCTCCACATATCCCAGCGCGCCCTCGGTCTGCTTGATCTGCTGGGTCACGCCTTCGTTGCCCTTGCCTCCCAGTCCGACCGGCCAGTTGACCGACGTCGCGTAGCCGACCTTGTCCTTCCACTCCCG
This sequence comes from Gemmatimonadales bacterium, assembly GCA_035543695.1. GTDB lineage: Bacteria > Gemmatimonadota > Gemmatimonadetes > Gemmatimonadales > GWC2-71-9 > CAVVWJ01. Next base: position 2,982 of record DATKJJ010000253.1, read on the forward strand.
GGAGAACTTGTTCAGATAATCGGTGAAGACGTAGGTCGTGCCTGAGCCGTCGGAGCGGTGCACCACGATCAGGTCCTGGTCCGGCAGCTTCACCCCGGGATTGAGCGCCGCAATCTTGGGATCATTCCAGTTGGTGACCCGGCCCATGAAGATGTCGACCAGCAGGTTGCCGTCGAACTTGAGCTGGGTGTTGCCCAGCGCCGGGAGATTGTACGTGACGGCGACGGCTCCGAGCACCGTGGGCACATGGAGCACGTTGCCGTTGACCGCCTGGATCTGGGACTCGTTCATCGGTCCGTCGCTGGCGCCGAAGTCCACCGTGCCTTCAGTGAACTGCCGGATGCCGCCGCCGGAGCCGATCGACTGGTAGTTGATCTGGATCCCGGTCTTCTTGTTGTAGGCGTCAAACCATTTGGTGTAGATCGGATTGGGGAACGTGGCGCCGGCCCCGGTCAGGCTTTGAGCCGAGACGGGAGAAGTGATGGCCAGTATCCCGAACCCCATCAGAAGACTCCGCTTCATCGTATGTCTCCTCAGCATGTCATCCTAAGCGAAATTCTGTCATCCTGCGCGAAGCGAGCGAAGGATGACAAGGTGTTTAGAAGTTGACGGTAAGGGCGCTGCGCAGGCCGCTGATGGCCGGCGTGATGTCGTCCTGGAAGCTCTGGCGCTCGTAGGCCACCCGGAGTTGCGCCTTGCTCGACATGTAGATCCCCAGCACCGCCGTGATCAGGGTTGCCCGGTCGCTCTCGAGCGCGGTGTTGGGGTCGGCCAGGTCCACCCGGAACGCGGGCTCGATGGCGTAGAGCCACGACGTGGGGCTCTTGAACCGGTAGTTGTAGGCCGCCAGCCCCTGGACGCCGCGGATCTTGTTCTTGGTGGCGGTAGCATCGTTACCGTCGAGGTACTCGCCCAGGACGTAGAGTCCTTCATCCCCGGGCTTACCCCACTGCGCATCGACTCCCCAGGCATAGTTGGTGAAGGCGGAGTCGGGAATGGACCCGACGGTGACGATGCCGTCGTGCGAGAACCAGGAGCCGCCGATGTCCAGCTTGGACCAGATACCGGCGGTGACCCTGGCCCCTAAGCTCTTCGTGTTGTTCACATCGTTCAGGCTCTCACCCTGCCCGTTGTAGGCGCCGAACTTCAGGGTGACCAGCCGGAGGTCGTCGAGCTTGTACTCGTAGCGGATGCTGGCGCCGACATCGTGGGACAGGAACCCGTTGGAGCTGAACAGGTCATTGGATGCTCTGGGCAACAGGCCCTGCCCGGCGCCCCGCTCGATCGAGACCAGGTTGTTGGACGAGGTCAGCTCGTAGCGGCTGTAGGGCCGCTTTTCTTGGCCCGCTCTGAGGTAGAGACCTCCCTTCGAGGCCTCCGGACTGAACCGCACGTCGATCCAGGCGTCTCTCAGACGCAGTCCGCTCCGGCCCGTCGTGCGACACACCAGCGGCGTTCCGCTACAGGTGGTCACCACGTTGCTCAGGTTTCGTCCGCCCTCGAATGACGGCTGGATGTACAGCGTCACATTCTCGGAGATCTGGCCCCGCGCCTCGATCCGGGCCCGGCGGGTGAAGAAGTTGCTCTCCGATCCTACCGTGGCTGCATACGGCTCGTTGTCGAAGACGTAGAACTGCTCCTGGAGTCGTCCGGTGACCTTCACGTTCGGATAGGTGGTCTGCGCGCTTGCCGATCCGATCGCTCCGATCACGCCGAGCACCAGGCCTGGCATCGCCCTCCGCACCAGCAGGCTCATAGGTCCCTTCGAGTGAGAGTGAGATCAGTTGAGTCGCGGGTAAGAAGCCCGAGTCAAGTCACGAGGCACCCCGGTTGTTGTAACGACTGGGTAAAGCATTGCGGATTAAAGGAAAGGCACGATTGTGCGGACAATTAGGGGGTCTGCTACCTAGAGGTCAGGCCCCGTGCCGGACAACGGAAAGCCCGCAGCCGGACCCAACCCGCTGGTGCTCCTGCTGTGCATACTAGCACCTCCGCTCGGGTTGCTCGCCTGGGTCTTCGACAGCGGAGCCCACCGGCCTGCCTACCTTCGCTCGGGCTGGGTCCGAACCGGCCTGACCCTCCTGCTCCTCGGCTCGGCACCGCTGGTTGCGATCATCCTTGCCGCTGAAGTCGGTCTCTGGCCGGATCCCAACCCCAATCCGGTCGGACCCGGGCTCCTGTTCTTCTTCGCCGGTGTGCTGGCCACTGGCTGCCTGGCCGTCGGAGTAGTGACGGTCTGGCTGAAGCTGCGCCGAGCCTCCTGATGATGCTCCGGGCCCGGAGACTGGTGGCGGCGCTGGAGATCGCCGGCGGATTCATCGGCATGGCCGTCGCGTCCACCTCGGCGGCGGCGTCGGGGCTGAGCTTGCTCCAGCGGGTGATCATCGGCTCCATCGGCATTCCGTTTGCTCTCTGCGCCTACGCCGGCCGCGAGCTGTGGTTCGATCTCCCCCGCGGCTATCCGCTCTCCCTTCTGGTGCAGGCCCTGCAAATACCCGCGTATTCTTCGGCCAGCATGCTTTACCTCTTCCATTGCGGGGCACAATTTGGGGTATGGATCGGCAAGACCGGACTGGCCCCCATGTGGGGGTTGGGGACCCGATTTACTCTGGAATTGATGGATCACCCCCGGGGCGAGGCCGTGGGTCTCAACTTCCTGGCCATGGCTGCGCTGGCCGTCCTGGTGATGGAGCGGGTCGCGTCTCGGAGCACCGCCATTGGAACCATCCGGCCGAGGGTAGTCTCAGACTGAAACAATCAGCCCCCGACCAATCGTAAGCATCCATTAACTGAGCTGGTGCACTCGAGCCGGAGGATGCGTCATGACCTTCAAGCCTAAAATCTGGCAGCCGATCGCGGTGGTGCTGAGCGCCGTCAATCTGGTTGCGGTCGGGTTTGCCGCGGGGGCCGCGGAGCCGTACCATGCGGCAGTGCACGCCGCTCTGGCGCTCGGGTTGGGGCTCTGGGCCCAGCGCCTGCGGGGGAGGCTGCCACCGAGCGCTGAGCCGGGAGAGCTTCAGTCCGGACTCGAGGATCTTCAGTTCGAGGTGAGCAACCTGCGGGCCGACTTGAACGAGATGCAGGAACGCCTGGATTTCACCGAGCGGGTACTGGCGCAGCCGCGGGAGAAGTGATTCGCGGGAGGACAGGCGACTGACAACCATGGCGCTGATCCAGGACTTGGAGAGAACTCGCGACGAGACGCTACGGTA
>DATKJJ010000254.1:0-4833 GCA_035543695.1 Gemmatimonadales bacterium
TCCATAGGGATCCGCCGCACTCAGCGTGCTGATTTGGACGCCCTTGGTTGCGCTGTGAATGAACCGGCTTTGTCCAACGTACAATCCTACGTGGGTGACTGGTCCGCCGCGATTGGAAAAGGTGAGCAGGTCTCCCGGCCGTAATCGTTCGAGCTTTCGGTCCACCTTGGCACCCTGCCGGGCTTGATCCGTGCTCCGGCGCGGGAGCACGATGCCGTGCTTGGCGTAAGCGTATTGGATCAGGCCCGAGCAGTCGAAGCCCTCCCCATTCTCACCGGTGCCGCCATACTCGTACGGCCGGCCCATTGCCTCAGTGGCGGTAGCGATCACCGAATCGGCGAGGGTGAGTGGGGCGGTTTGGGAATCCACCGCCAGTGGCGGCGGCGCGTCGTGCACCACGTGAGGCGGGGCCGTCGAGGACGGAGGGGTTGGCGGAGAGGAAGCGCTCGAGCCTCCCAGGTGAATCGCCATGCCGATCGCCAACTCGACACCGTTGCTGCTACCCAACGAGAGTCCTCGCCAGCGGCCCTCCGCTGCTACTGAGAGGAAGGAGAGCGGGAACAGGTCGTATCCTCCACCCAGCGACCAGGAACCCCAGGGATCGGAGAAGTCATTCGAGGTTTCCGAGCCCATCCCCCCGCTCAGGCCGCCAACCAGATACGGGCCGCCTTCTCTTTTTCTGAATGCGGTGAGATCGGCCCCGATCCCGGCCAGGCGTCCCGCGCTACCCTGGAACCGTTTCGTCAGATCCCCATGAAGCTGAATTCCAACGACCCCGGCGAGAGATCGGCTGAGCCCGAGTCGGTAGGTGGTCCACTCGGTGGAATCCCAGAAGTGGCCGACTTGTATCTCTACCGCCTGCGCCTGCACTGAAGCGCCCCAGGCGAACAGCCCGTAGCTCAGCGTGACGGCAAGCCGCCAATGGGCGAAGGGCCTCATGGCCTGCGGCGACCCTCCGCCTCCCGCACCGGCCGGCCGGTTCGCAGGTCCACCCGGTACGGAGTGACCGGCCGGCAATTGGTCCACAGCATGGCGCGCATCGTCGAGTCGTTCACCACCGTGGGAGGCTCTCCGGTATAGAGGAGCGTAATGGGAAGGCGGCGGCCGTCGCGTCGGATCTCCAAGCCCCGCTCCACGCAGGACTGGCCTTCAGTGGATCGGGCCGGTCGGGACAAGGTGAACCAGATCTCGACCCCGGCGGGGGAAGATGTCGCCAGAGATTCCTGCGGCTCTGCTGCCTCGCCTTCGCTGGTTTTGGGTTGAGCTCGCTCGGTTCGCCCGCACGCCGAAAGCAACGCAAAGCCCCACGACAACAGTCTGCCGTACTTTCGCCGGAACATGGAGATTAGGCGGGTGGAGACGGCTCGGGCTCGGAGATCTCCTCGGGCACCTCAGGCACCACGGAAAATTCGGTGGTATCCGGAGTGCCGTCTGCGGTAACCGCCAGAACCTCGCGCACCTCAGGCGACCGGCGCAGATAATGAAGCCAGGCGATCAGCGCCGCGAACCCGGCTAGCCCACCGCACACGGCGGTCACCGCCAGCCCCCGCACCGGATCGTCCAGGTTCATTGCAAGGAGCGCGCCCGCGACCGCCCCGAAAAATGAAGCTGCCCACGCCAGGAATGGTGTGAGCAGCCAGCCGAAGATGCGAAAGAAAAGTCGGACCCAGCGCATCGGGTCAGGTGCGGCGCTTCCCGATACCAGAAATGAGCGTGGCCAGGGCGAGTCCGGGAAGGAACGCCACCGCGAAAGTCCCCAGTCCCCAGTGCGCCCCGGGAAATCCCAGGAGTGTTGCGGCAGCTCCGATCAGCACCGCCAGAACCAGCGCGGTAATGAGTCCCTGCCCTACCGATGGGTGTCCGTTGCGATTGGTCTGATTGGCCAGGAGCCACGCACCCATCCAGGGGATGAACGTTCCCACCATCCACCAGACGGGATGGTACCACCAGTTGCTCCCACCGCCGATTTCATACCAGCGATTGGTATAGGTCCCGATATTCTGGAGCAGCACGACATCCACCAGGAGAAACACGGCGGTCGCGCCCAGTCCGATACCGGCAGCACCGGCAATTCCCTCGATGGTGCGAGGCCGGGTCCACAGGCCCGGAAGCATGCTGACGGCGGCCACCCCGGCGATCAGGATGATTCCGCAGACGATGGTCTCCACCACCCCGCCGAGCAGACGTGAGGCCAGGGAGAACAAGAGTACAGCAATAGCCTCGAGCAGGCCGAGCTTGACGGAGCCCGCCACGATGGCGGGAACCCCGGTGAGGTCGTAATCCCGGTTCAGCTCAGCCGTCGAAGTCATGCCCGCTCCGTATTCAATCGGGGAAGCTCAAGTATACCGGAGCGCCTGGGGAGCGGCCAAGGCCTCAGGCTGCCCACGCAAGCGCTACCGCGACATCGGTCACCGCCCAGGCGAGCAGCGCGTGGTACATGCCGCGCTGGTGGTCCCGGGTGGACATGCGGCTTTCCCGGAAGATCCAGGGCACCAGCACGAGCATCCAGGCCAACGCGGCCAGCGCCAGCATACACCAGCGCCAGCTCTCGTCCTGAGACCACCCGCTTCGTCGTGCCGCCAATCCGAACCCAACGAAGGCGACCACTGCAGCAACTTGGGCTACGATCAGACTCTTTCGGCGCCCCAGAGAAAGCGCCAGGGTACGATCACCCCGGCGGGTATCCTCCTCGAATTGATAGATCTGGGTCAGGGGATAGAGGGCGGCGAACAGCGGGCAGAAGGCAAACAGAATCAGTGTTCCCACCGTCCCCAGAGGCAAACCCGTGGCCGCCCATCCGGCGTACGGCGTCAAGCTGCCGAACCCCCACATGTTGATGAGCCAGTCGGCTCCGGGCACAGCTTTGAGTCGGAATGGCGGAGCGGAATACAACACGGAGAGCAACACGCAGATGGCATAGGCGAGCAGGTATCCTCGCGGAAGCCTGAAGGCTCCGATCAGCCCGATCAGCATCAGCGCGAGCCCAAACCACGCCAGCCCCCGCGGAGGTGAGGGTGGCTGCCGCAGGTAGGCGATGTCTCCCTCGTCCCGGTCGAACGCACTGTTGAACGCGAGGGTACCGCCGTTCAGGCAGATCACCCACAGCGCGATCCCCAGAACACCACTCCCCAGCCGCTCGCTTCTGAATGCGTTGGGAGCGCCCACCGCCAGCAAATATCCCAGCGTGGTGTGCGCCGCGACAATGGGCCACTCGGCCGGGCGGGTGTGCAGTAGATAGTCGAGCCGGCTTCCGAGCAGCCGGTATCCTGCCTGTCTCGGCCAGCTCACCACTCCAGACCGAGGTGTCCGGCCGCGATCCGAAGCCCCCGCAGGGTCAGGTCCGGATCGGTCAGCTCGATGCTGGTGGTAAGCGGAGCTACGATGGACGCCAGTCCACCAGTGGCCACGACTCGCGGGCGGGTGCTGCCGGGCCATTCCTTCATGATCCGGCGGATCATACCGTCCACCGCGTCAGCCGCTCCGAAGAGCACACCAGCCTGAATGCATTCCTCCGTCCGCCGGCCGATGACCCGGGCGGGAGGCCGCAACTCGGTGGCCGGCAGCTTGGCGGCGCGCCGGGTCAGCTGGTCGGCAGAAGTACGGAGGCCGGGCATGATGGCACCCCCGATGAACCGGGCATCGGCCGTCACGCAGTCGAACGTGGTGGCCGTGCCGAAGTCGACCACCACCCCATCCGATCGAAACAGCTCGACGGCGGCGAGCACATTCACGATCCGGTCGGCTCCCACGGTCAGCGGCTCGTCCACGTCGAGCCGCACCGGGAGCGGCGATCGCGCATCCACCGCGACCCCGGTGCAGCCGGTCGCGAGCGCGATGCCATCCACGATGCTCTGAGTTACCGTCGGCGCCACTGATGCCAGACAAACCGCCCGCACCTCATTGGGTGAGTGGCCGCTCTGGACCAGGAAGCCGCCGATGGCGCTGCCCCACTCATCAGGGGTCCGATCCGGATTGGTTGTGAGCCGCCAGTGGGCCTCCAACTCACCGCCCTGGAACAGCCCTGCCGTGATCTCCGTGTTGCCGATATCGAGGGTGAGCAGCATGTATCACCGAGTGGAAGAAACGTCCGCCAGCTCCACCGAGCCGTGACGCAGGGACACGTGAGACCCCTGCGGGGTACGCACCCGCAGCGCCCCGTCATCGTTCAGGCCGGCCACAATCCCGGCCAGGGGTTCTCGAATCTCCCGGCCGTCGAGCCAGCTTCGCGCGGCAAAAAGCTCGAGCTCCGCTGGAGAGAGTCGTTCTGCGCCGAGATCCAGCGCGCGAATGGCGGTCGCTACCGAATGGAGTACGCTCTCCAGCTGAATGTCAGGCTCCAGCTCCACCAGAGAGACTGCCGTCCCTCGGAGCTCGCCCGGCACCGGGTTTCGAACATTGAGTCCTACACCCACTGCAATCCAGCCCAGGGCTGCTCCCTGCCATCGCGCCTCGCACAGAATGCCACCCAGCTTGCGCCCATCGTGCATGAGGTCATTGGGCCACTTCAGGCGCACTGGTGTGGGCACATAAGGATCCAGGGCTCGGGCTACCGCCAGGCCTACCCGGACGCTCAGCAGCTCCAGTCCACCCGTGGATGGCGGACGGTACAGCGCGCTGAGCCAGAGTCCGCCGGGCGGTGAATGCCATGGCCGGCCCCGCGAGCCCCGTCCCTGGAGTTGCTCCCTGGCGACCACCATGCTTCCGGCCTCCGCGCCTCGCTCGGCCAGCTCATGGACCAGGTCCATGGTCGAAGCCACGCGCTCGTACTGGTAGGTCGCCGCTCTCACGTCAGCTCCCCATCAGGAGCAGCAGGCCGCCCAGCGCGATTCGATA
>DATKJJ010000255.1:0-17555 GCA_035543695.1 Gemmatimonadales bacterium
GATGGCCTCCTCGTCGATCACCGGCCGCTTGGTTTGACGTTCGCGCTCCCACTCCTCGTTCTTGAGCCGGATCTGATTCTGCAGATCGCGCTCCTGGTCGCGGAGCGAGGCAGCCCGCTCGAAGTTCTGATCCCGAACGGCGTCTTCCTTCTGAACGTTGACCTTTTCCAGCGCCGTCTTGAGCTCCGCCACCTCCGCCGGCGGCACCTGCGACGCGAGCCGCGCCCGGGCTCCCGCCTCATCGATCACGTCGATGGCCTTGTCGGGCAGGAACCGGTCGGTGATGTAGCGCTCGGACAGCTCCGCTGCCGCGCTCAGCGTGGCATCGGGGATGCTGATCCGGTGATGGTCCTCGTACTTCTTCCGCAACCCCTTGAGGATCTCGACCGTCTCTCCGACAGTGGGCGGTTCGACCACCACGGTCTGGAAGCGGCGCTCCAGCGCGCCGTCCTTTTCGATGTACTTGCGGTACTCGTTGAGGGTCGAGGCGCCCACGCACTGCAGCTCGCCCCGCGCCAGGGCGGGCTTCAGCATGTTCGAGGCATCGATGGCGCCCTCAGCGGCCCCCGCCCCGACCAGCGTGTGCAGCTCATCGATGAACAGAATGATCTGCTTGTTCTGCGCGATCTCGTTCATGACAGCCTTGAGCCGCTCCTCGAACTGACCCCGATACTTGGTGCCGGCAATGACAGCGGCCATGTCCAAGGACAGGACCCGATGATCCCGGAGCACGTCGGGGCAGAGTCCATTCGCGATTAGCAGCGCGAGGCCTTCCACGATGGCAGTCTTGCCTACGCCCGGTTCCCCGATCAGGACCGGATTGTTCTTCTTGCGCCGAGCCAGGATCTCCATGACCCGCTCGATCTCCTTGGCCCGCCCGATGGTCGGGTCGAGCTGCCCTTCAGCGGCGAGCTGGGTGAGATCACGGCAGAAGTGATCCAGGGCCGGGGTCTTCGACTTCTTCTCGGACTTGGGCGTCGAGCTCGGCTGACTGCTGCTCCCTCCAGCAGACGCCTGAGGCATATCGCTGCCCAGAAGGCGCAACGTTTCAGCCCGCGACTGTTCGAGATTCACGCCGGCGTCGGTCAGGACCTGAGCCGCGATGCCTTTCTCCTCTCGCAGCAGACCCAGCAGCAGGTGCTCGGTTCCCACGTAGGAGTGATTCAGCTCACGCGCTTCGGTCATGGCCAGCTCGAGCACCTTCTTGGCCCGGGAGGTGTACGGCAGATCGGGGCCGGCGGCCGCGGCCGCTTTGCCCTTCTTTACCGTCTCCTCGATCTTCTGCTGGATGTCTTCCAGATCGACGTTCAGGTTAGTGAGGACTGCCGCCGCCACCCCCTCGCCCTCACGGATGAGGCCAAGGAGGATGTGCTCCGTCCCCACGTATTCGTGATGCAGGCGGGCCGCTTCCTCGCGAGCCATCTGCAGGACTTTTCGGACACGGTCGGTGAAGTTGTATCCGTTCATCTCGGTACCCTACGTAGCTCCGAAGGTCTGCCGTTGCGGCTCATCCGCGACGTCCCACTTCGGATTCCAACACTTTGCGCACGAACTGTGCCCGCCGCACCGGCAGCTCCGGATCGTTGGGAGCTACCCCTTCTGCCAAGGCCAGATGCGCCGGTTGGGTGTACACCAACAACTTGTTAAGCGTATACATGCCGACGTCGGGAATGAGGCTCACCCCCACGCCTAGCCGCACGCCGCTCAACAGGTTCATGGCCTCTTCGAACGACAGGGCTCGTGCATAACGAAGGAGGCCGTAGGCACGCCAGACCTTGTCCTCGATGATCGAAGGAGCGTCCCGCAACAGCACCTGCCGGGCCTGCTCTTCGTAGTCCATGACCTGCCGGACCATCTTGCCGAGATGGTCGAGCAGCTCATACTCGGAACTACCGAGCGTGGTCTGGTTGGACAGTTGGAAGAAGTTGCCGACGACCTCGCTGCCCTCTCCGTACAGGCCGCGAAAAGTCAGTCCAACCTGAGCCAGGCCCTGTAGAACCTTGGAGATTTCCTTGGTCAGCACCAAGCCGGGCAGATGGATCAACACCGAGGCCCGAAGTCCGGTGCCAACGTTGGTCGGACAGGAGGTAAGGTAACCAAACTCAGAATGGAATGCGAATGCAAGTCGTTGTCCCAATTCGGCGTCCAGCCGGTCTACCTCGGCGTACGCAGCGTCCAGCGCAAAGCCGGAATGGAGACCTTGAAGCCGCAGGTGATCTTCCTCGTTCAGCATGACGCCCAAGCGGTCCTGCACCAGGACCGAGGCCCCGGAGCGGACCCGGCCGTCGGCGTCCAGGCCGGCTAACTCCTTACTCACCAAGTGGCGCTCGTGCAGCAGCTGCCGGTCGGTCCGTTCCAGCCGGTCGAGCCGGAACTTGATTGCCCGGCGCAGCAGCACGGTGTCGCGCGCGGCAGACTCGACGATCTGCAGAATGTCCTCTCGTTCCGTCTCCGAATTGCGCCCTTGGAAGACCCGGCCGGCCAGATTCCGAGCCAGCCGGATCCGGGTCGAGAGCACGAGGTGACTCGAGGGCCCGCTGGCATCGAGCCACCCTACGCCGCCATCGGTCAGCAAGCTGAGATCGATCATTCCAACACCCGAAGCCTGTCCCGGAGCTCGGCGGCAAGCTCGAAGTTCTCGGTTTCAACGGCGAGCCGCAGTTGCTCCCGCAGCTCCGCAGCCTGGTGCCGCTCCTTGGGTGGTGCCGTTTCTTGATCGTTGTAGCGCTCACCCATGTGGTGGGTCGAGCCATGAAGCCGCCGCAACAGGTCCCGCAGCGGCACCTCGAAGGAGCGATAGCAGTCCGGGCACCCCAGTCGGCCACTCTCGCGGAAGTCCTGGAGCGAACCGCCGCAGCGGGTGCAGGTCTCCCCCGCCCGCGGAGTGCTCGGCGTCTGTTCCGGCAGCTCCTGGCCCATGGCCGCCAGGAACGTTCCCAGCGGCGTCTTGGGTTGCGAGCCCGGGCTCTCCACGCCCTTTTCCGCGGCGCACCGCTCGCACAGGTGCAGCGTCGTGACCTGTTCGTTCACGATTTGAGTCAGGTGAATGACCGCCTCACGTTCGCGACACTGCTCACAGGACATCAGGGCATGGACTCCACGCTGGAAAGCGGAACCAGACGTCCCCCATCGAGCGAGAGCACCCGGTCGGCCCGGCCGGCCAGCGATCGATTATGAGTTACCACCACCAGCGCGGTCTCGAACTGCCGCGACAGGTGGGCAAACAGCTGGTGGAGGCGCTCGCTGTTGGCGTAGTCCAGATTGCCCGAGGGCTCGTCAGCCAACACCACGAGGGGATCCGCCACCAGGGCCCGGGCCACAGCCGCCCGCTGCTGTTCTCCACCCGAGAGTTGAGAGGGCCGGTGCGACATGCGGCCGGCCAACCCCACCGTTGCCAGCAGTTCCTCCGCCTTGCTCCGGGCCCTGGCGTCGTCCTCACCGGCAATGAGGAGCGGCATCATCACGTTCTCCAGCGCGGTAAACTCCCGAAGCAGGTGATGGAACTGAAACACAAAGCCGAGCTTCTTGTTCCGCACAGCGGCCAGCGCCTCCGCGGTGTGGTCGTCGTACGACTGGCCCGCCAGCCGAACGGTCCCATCGGAAGGACTATCCAGGGCGCCCAGCAGATGCAGGAGCGTGCTCTTTCCCGATCCGCTGGCCCCGACGATGGCCACGAACTCTCCTCGATCGACGCTCAGATCGATGCCCGCCAGCACCTCGATCGGGTTGCCGTCGCCGCCGCGATACACTTTGCGCAGTCCCTGGGCTTCGAGCATAGCCGTCATTCGTGGCGGATGGCCTCCACCGGGGTGAGGGCCGCGGCGGAGCGCGACGGATACACCGTGGCAAAGAGGGCGATCGCCAGGCTGGCAAGCACGACGACCGCGACGTCCTGCCACTCGATGTGTACTGGGAGGTGGTCGATGAAGTATATCGCGGGATTGATCCGGACCCAGCCCGATCGGTCGACCACGTAGGAAACCAACAACCCCAGGGCAAGGCCAATGGTGGTACCCACCACACCGATCACCGCGCCCTGGACCAGAAACACCCGGGCCACCGCCGGTCCAGTCAGACCCATCGCGCGGAGGATTCCGATTTCGCGGGTCTTGTCGGTTACCACCATGGTCAGAGTTCCGACGATATTGAAGGCCGCCACCACCATGATGAAAAAGATAATCAGCCCCATTGCGAGCTTCTCCAGCTGTAGCGCGCTGAACAGACTCGCGTTCTGGGTCTGCCAATCGAGCGTGCGGTAGGGGTAGCCAAGCTGCCGCGCCAGGGACTCTCCAATCTGGGGAGCGCGATTGGGATCATCGACCCGCACCGCAATTCCAGACACCGCGTCGCCCAAGCCGGTAAAGCGCTGGGCCAGGGCCAGCGGCATGACCACAAACTGGTTGTCGTACTGAAACATTCCGGTGTCGAACAGACCCGTCACCTCGAACTTCCAGAACCGGGGCACCGCCACGCCCAGGGCCGGGTTGACCTTGGCCTGGGTAACGGGGACGAGCGTCACCACGTCTCCGGGGTACACCGAGAGACGGGAAGCCAAACGCGACCCCAGCAGGATGCCCCCATCCACACCGGGCTTGGTGGTCTTAAACGAGAGATCGCCTTTGGTAACCGATTGGGGGAGCGAGGTGACCGATCGGCGTCCCGTATCGGGATCGAAGCCGAGAAGATTGACTCCCTCGCCGTAATCCTGCCCCGCGGTGATTCCTGCCTGACTGATCACCTCCGGGCTGGCCGCAACCACACCCGGATGGCGGCGTACCCGCTGGAGCACGGTTTGCCAGTCATCCAGCCGGAGACCCGAACCATAGGTGAGAACCCGCAGATGCGGATTGGCCACCAGAATCCGTTCTCTGAGGTCATCCCGCAGACCATTCATCACTCCCAGCACTACGATGAGGGCGGTGACTCCGACCGCCACCCCACCGGTCGAGATGACCGTGTTGAGCGATGCCGTCCTGGAGTTCCGCCGGCTGCGCAAATATCTCCGAGCGATCCGCCACTCCAGCTTTGACGGCCACCGAAGGCCAGCCAGCGCGTCCCGAACTGCCTCGCTCAGTCGAGTCAGCTTCCCCCCTTCCCCGCTGCCCAGCGTCCCCGCTGTCATGCTCCCTCCGGGCGCATGGCCGGAAAGATGATCACGTCTCGAATCGAAGGCTGATCCGCCAGCAGCATGATGAGACGATCGATACCCAGACCCATCCCTCCCGCTGGCGGCATTCCATACTCCAGGGCCCGGATGTAGTCGGCATCGTAGCTGTGCGCTTCGGCATCTCCTTTGGATCGCTGCTGCACCTGATCCTCGAATCGCCGGCGCTGATCGTCGGGATCGTTGAGCTCGCTGAAGGCGTTCGCCAGCTCGCGGCCGCCGATGAAAAGCTCGAACCGTTCGGTCAGGCTGGGCTCGTCTCGGTGCTCTTTGGCCAGGGGAGACAGAGCTTTGGGATAGTCCACCACGAAGGTGGGCTGGATGAGGTGCGGCTCGACAAAGGTCTTGAAGACCTCATCCTGCAGCCGAGCTCCGGCGAGAGCCTCCACCGCATCCGGTTCACCACCCGCATGAAGCACCGCTCGGCGGAGCTCCTGTTCTGAGGCAGACGTCAAATCCAGCCCGGCCCGGTCTCGCGCCGCCTCGAGAAAGCGCACCCGCGGAAACGGCGGGGTGAAGTCCAAGGTGGTATCAAACCGCTCCAGGACCTGGGTCTCCAGGCAGTGCTGCACCACGCCGGCGACCATGGACTCGGTGAGCTCCATCATGTCACCATAGTCCGCGTAGGCCTGGTACACCTCCAACATCGTGAACTCGGGATTGTGGGTCCGGTCCATTCCCTCATTCCGGAAGTCGTGCCCGATCTCATACACCCGCTCGAACCCGCCGACCAGCAAACGTTTGAGGTACAGCTCGTCCGCTATCCTGAGGTACAGCGGCATGTCCAGCGCGAGGTGGTGAGTAACGAAGGGCCGGGCAGCTGCTCCGCCATAGAGGGGCTGGAGGATTGGGGTCTCCACCTCCAGAAAACCCCGGTCATCCAGAAAGCGTCGCATGTAGGCGACCGCCCTGGCCCTGAGCCGGAAGATCTGACGCACCTCCGGATGGACCGCGAGGTCGGCGTAACGCTGGCGGTAACGCACTTCGGGGTCCTGCAGGTCCCCGAAGCTGACCGGACCGCTTTCGGTCTGCTGGGTCTTTCCCCGAGGGAGCGGCCGGAGGGACTTGGCCAGCATGGTGACGCTCTCCGCCCGGATGGTGATCTCCCCCTTCTTGGTGCGGAAGAGCGTTCCCTCCACACCGATGTGGTCGTCCAGGTCGAGCAGCTCCACCAGCTGGTAGTGCGGACCGAGCGCGTCACGCCGGAAATAGATCTGGATCCGGCCGCTGGGGTCCTCCAGATGACCGAAGGCCGTTTTGCCGTGCGAGCCGAAGCGATCCAGCCGACCGGCCACCCGCACCTGAGGGCCCGAGTCGCCCATGTCGTCCCCATATGCCGCCAGGGCCTGGGCGGCGGTGTGGGTGCGCTCGTAGCGATAGGCAAAAGGCCGTACACCCAGCGCCTCCAGCGCCGCCCGCTTTTCCCGACGGGCCGCCTCGACGTAGGAGCGCTCCTCCACCGTACTCACGCCGCCTTTCCCCCGAATCGCTTGAGATACGCCTGGATGAACGGGTCGAGATCTCCATCCATGACCCGCTGCACGTCACCCACCTTTACCTCGGTCCGGTGATCGTTCACCATCGTGTAGGGTTGGAACACGTAGGAGCGGATTTGGTTACCCCAGGAGTTGTCGGTTTTGGTGGCTTCAACCACCGCGCGCGCGGCCTCCTGCTCCTCCAGCTTCTTCTGATACAAGGCTGCCCGCAGCATCTTCATGGCCGTTGCCCGGTTCTTGGTCTGGCTGCGCTCCTGCTGGCACGACACCACGGTATTCGTCGGAACGTGGGTGAGCCGTACCGCCGATGAGGTCTTGTTGACGTGCTGGCCGCCGGCGCCGGAAGCTCGAAACACGTCCATCTTGATGTCCTCGTCCCGCAGGTCGATCTCGATCGTATCGTCCGACACCGGATAGACGAAGACCGAAGCGAACGACGTGTGGCGCCGCGCCTGGGAGTCGTAGGGCGAGATCCGCACCAGACGATGCACCCCCTTCTCCGCCTTGAGATAGCCGTAGGCGTACTGCCCCCGGATCTCGATCGAGACGGACTTGATGCCGGCCTCCTCGCCGGGAAGCAGGTCGAGAATGGCAACCTCGAAACCGTGTCGCTCAGCCCAGCGGACGTACATCCGCATGAGCATCTCCGCCCAGTCCTGTGATTCGGTTCCACCAGCGCCGGGATGGATGGTGAGCAGAGCATCCCGGGCGTCCTCCGGGCCCTGTAACATGGCCTGGAGCTCGAACGCCTCGGCCGCCGTCTCCAGCTCGTCGGCTTCCCGCTCGAGCTCTGTGTGCAGTGATTGATCGGGCTCAGCCTCGAGGAGCTCCACCATTTCCAGAGCGCCTCGTAGCCTCTGATCCAGATTGTCGTAGGGGGTCAGCCAGTTCTTGAGGGTCTTGATTTCCTGAACCGACGTTCTCGCCGCCTCCGGGTCGGACCAGAATCCGGGAAGCGCTTGCCGAGCCTCCAGGGAGCTCAACCGCTCTGACTTGCCGGACAAGTCAAAGAAAGTCTCGAAGTTCGGCAACGCGGCGTTGGAGATCGGTCAGGCGATCGGCGAGCTCAGACATGCGAATCTCTCCCTAGGGGTATCGCTGAAACCTAATGGGAGGGGCTCGTCGTTAGAAAATTTGCCGCCCACCCGCCAGAATCTCGTTCAACGCCTCCCGGAAATATCCGGTGGAATCGGCGATCTCGCGCCCCACCTGGTCCGCGTACTCCTCCCAGCTCTTTTTGATCTCCTCCTCGAACAGTTCCTTCAGATTTCCGTCGCGAAGTCCCTCCTGCCTCTTGCCCGGATGGTACACGACCATATCTGAGATCAGCGCCCGGGCCAGCCGCTTTGCCTTGAGCGCCGGGTCCTGAGAGAGAAATGGATTCTGCGGCCGGGCACCGGATGGCGCCGGAGACGATGGCCGTGGCGGAGAAGCTGGAGCTAGGGCCGGCGGAGGAGTTGCCGGCTTGGGAGCTGCCGGCGGGGCCGTTTGAGCCGGCGTGAGAGGCGGACGAGGCGCTGACGGCGTGGGAGCCGGACGAGGCGCTGACGGAGTGGGCGCCGCCGGCACGGGGTTCGAGGGCGCCGCTCTGGTAGCGGGAGGAGCCGGCATGGGCCGTCCAGGCGCGGCTCCCGAGGCTGGAGCGGCGGGGCTGGAAGGCATGGCAGCCGCGGCCTTCTGGGGAGCGCCCGGTCGTGGCGGAGAACCCGCGGGCCCTGCTGCTGCCGGTGCTGCAGGCCGAGGACTGTCACTGGGGGAAGCGGGGGGCCTGGGTGCCTCCGCGACCGGTTGGGGCGTGGAAGCCGGGGCCGCCGCCGTTTCCTTGGCTGGCGGACGGGGCGGCGATGCTATCTCCTCCCCCTCTCGCTTAACGGCAAAGACGGCGCTACAGACACTACAGCGCGCCCGCACGCCTCCTTCAGGGACCTTGGCCGGGTCCACCCGGTAAATGGTGGCGCAGTTCGGGCAGGTAACGTTCATCTCAAGCTCCTCTGGGCTTCTCGCGAGAAGCCGGGCCGGGACGTTCTTCTCCGTTTGCACCGTGTCGCCGATCGACCACAAAGACCGAGCCGGGCAGCGTCTTCGCGTAGCTCTTCATCTCAGTGGCAAGCTCGCTCACCTGTGCAGGATGGGCAAACCGGCGATGCCGGTTGGTCACGATACCGATCGACAAGGTCATCAGGGGGACCCGATGGAGCTGGCCCCGGCGATCTTTCCCGAAGAAGTAGCCCGCCCGGCGATCCTGATCGTTGTACTGCAGCGGCACCAAGGCGTCGAACACCTCGAGAATCTCACTGCATACCGGGCTGATGTCCTCGGCCGGTATGATGAAGATGAAGTCATCTCCCCCGATGTGCCCTACGAATCCTCGGGGTCCCAGCAAGCCCTTCACCACGTCGTGGAGCACCCGGGAGAGAATGTAGATGACCCGATCGCCCTCATAGTAACTGTAGCGATCGTTGAATTCCTTGAAGTGATCCAGGTCGGCGTAGCAGACGGCGAATTCCTGATTGGATTCCAGGCGCCGCCGGATCTCCCGCTCGATCTCTGTGGTCCCGGGCAGTCGGGTGGACGGATGCACCGAGACGTCCCGTTCCGTGCGCACCAGCATCGCGTCCAGCCGTGACCGTTGCTCCGCCGGAGCAAAGATCCCGGTGATCACCTCGTCCACGCCGGAGGCAAACCAGGCTTGGACCCGTTCGGGATGATGCGCGGCGGCCAGGGCGGTTACCGGAACGATGGCGGTAAAGGCGTCGCTCTTGAGTCGGCGAACCAGGCCGAGGCCGGTAGTGCCCGAGTGGTCCCCGTCCACGAAGAGGAGGCAGGGATGGCCACGCAGGACGATCGACTCCACCTCATCCGGCTCGCTGAAGACCATGAGCGGGAAGGAGTGCACCCCGGCCCACTGGCGTACCAGGGCCGGAACCGGACAACCGTCCGGCGAAAAGAAGAGTATCGTCGGGCGAGTCCGCACCCACAGCCTCTCGTAAGAAGTTATGCCTGGCTAACTTAGCGACACGAGCTCAGCCAAGTCAAACCAGGAAAAATGCCGCCACCGCCAGCATGCCATACAGGGCGAGCAACTGCACCCCCTCGAACCAGTTGGATTCCCCATCCAGGGTAATGATGGCCGTTACCCCCGTGGCCATCCCCAGGGCCAGGATCTCGAACGGGGTGAACGCCAGGTTCATGTCCCGTCCCAGAAGCACGCCGGCAAAGACTAGTATCGGCGCAACCAGTAACGCGACCTGAGTGCTGGAGCCGAGAGCGATTTGGAGCGCGAGATCCATCTTGCCCTTTCGGGCAACCACAATAGCCGTAGCATGTTCCGCCGCATTGCCGATCAGCGGGACAATGATCAGGCCCAGAAAGGTCTCGCTCAGGCCCAGAGTCTTGGTCGCCTCGGTGGCCGCATGGACCAGAAGCTCGGACTCTATGGCGACTCCCACGGTAGCCCCAGCCAGGACCAGCGACGCCTTCTTGAGGGTCCAAACTGGTCCCTCCATCGGCGGCGACTCGGACCAGAAGAGACAGCGATGGGTCTTCAGGGTGAAGAGCAGTGACAAGCCATAGGTCAGGAGCAGAATCAGGGCGACTGACTCGGAGATCCTGAGCTCCGAGAGCCGGGCGGCACTTCCGGGGTGAAGGGCATGAAACAACGCCGGCAGCACCAATGCAATGACCGCCAGCGAGAGCATGCTCGCGCTCATTCCGGCATTCGCCCGGTTGAACCTGAGCTCATTCCGCCGGAGCCCGCCGACCACCAGTGAAAGACCCAGGATCAGAAGCAGGTTGCCCAGAATGCTGCCGGTAATAGAGGCTTTGACCAGACCCACCAGACCGGCCTGTAACGCGACGATAGAGATGATGAGCTCCGCCGCGTTTCCGAAGGTGGCGTTGAGTAGTCCTCCTATGGTGGGTCCACTCCGGTGTGCCAGATGCTCGGTTGCTTCTCCCATGTATCCTGCCAGGGGCAACACCCCCAGGCAGGCAGTGGAGAACACAGCCAGGGCCGGCGCGTGGAAGACACGCTCAAGAACGATGCTCAGGGGAACGGCAAGCAGCAGCAGCGCTCGCCAGGGAACCGAACGCTTACCTCTAGTCGGCTCCGCTTGACCTGGGCGAGGGTGGCTCGGTGCGGGAAGCCGCATGGCCGCCTGCGCCCGGTCGGCGGAGACGCCGGCCTCGGCCAAAATCTTGACCAGCGCTCCGCGCGGCTCGTGCAGTGCCGCCAGCAGCAGGTGCTCCGCCGATAAGACGCCCCCGGCTTCACGCGCCTCCTTCGAAGCGACCTCGATCAGCCGTTTCGCGTGAGAGGTGTAGGCCAACTGTTCGCCGGGCCCACGGTTGGAGCGTCTCCGCCCGCTGGCCTCCAGCCGCTGCTCCACCAGGCCAGGGGCCACTCCGAGCCGGCCGAACAGAGCCGATGCCGTGCCGTCGCCCCGGAGCAGCCCCAGCACGATGTGTTCGGCGCCGATCGCATCATGGCCCAGTCGCACGGCCTCGGCACGAGCGTTTTCGAGAGCACGCTGGGCGTAAGCGCTCAGCGTGCGAGGATTCATGCGGGGAGACGGCGGAGGACTCAGAGCGGCTTGGCTTCGTCGATCAGCATGATGGGAATGCCATCCTCCACTGGATAGACCAGGCGGCAGGTGTGGCAGACCAGCGACTCGGGTGAGGTGCGATACTCGAGCTCTCCCTTGCACTGGGGACAGACCAGTATCTGCAACAGCTCAGGAGCCAGAGTCATGAGAACTCCTTGATGATGAAGTGGCGGCACGGCCGCCCGAGATGGACTCCGGAAAGCCGAATCGGCTCAGCGCCGAGGAGCTCTTCCGCCAGTTCGGCAGCGCCTTGACCCAGCAGTCCAGATAGACCGGCGCTCCCAGCAGCTGTTCCAGCCGAGCGCGGGCGTGAGCTCCAAGGGCCTTGATGGTGGCGCCGGATCGGCCGATCACGATTCCCTTCTGCGACTCGCGCTCCACGAACAACGTGACCCGAATGTATATGGGCCGTTCCGCTTCGCGAAACTCCTCCACTTCGGCGGTGAACGAATAGGGGACCTCATCTCCCAGCAGCTCGAAGGCTGCTTCCCGCAGGTACTCGACCACGAAGAACCTCTGAGGCTGCGTCCCGATGTCTTCGGGATCGAACTCGAAATCGCGCTCAGGCAAATAGCCGCGAACCCGATTCAGAAGGAGCTCGATGCCCCCTCCGTCGCTCGCGGATATCAGTGGCGCATCCCCCTCGAGCTCAGCCCGACGGCCGGGAGGCACCAGGTCTGCCTTCGTGTACACGGTAAGGACCGGAACGGGCAACGGTGCTGTCAGTCCGGCCAGGTGCTGGAAGGCCGGAGCGGGAGCCAGTGGCGCGGGATGGAGATGCAGCACCAGGTCCATGTTCCTGGCTGTTGCCAGAGCGATCTCGCGCATCCTCTCCTGGAGCAGGTACGAGGGATCGAGCAGGCCTGGCAGGTCATGGAAGATGTATTGGGTCTCGCCCTCGGTCCGGATGCCCGTGACCGGAAGCCGGGTGGCTTGAGGCTTCGGACTTACGATGGCAAGGTGCTCGCCGACGAGCGTGTTCAGCAGGGTGGACTTGCCGACATTGGGAGCGCCGGCAAGGGCGACATGACCGGTCCTGGTGGGCATTCTGGAAGTTAGGGTACTCCTGCCGGTTGGCCATTGCCTCCTGGCCTGCGCTACCGGACGAATTCCTCGCCGGTGCGGCGCACATCGGCAGTTACCCGATCCCAGTTATAGTAGGTCTCCACTGCCCTTCTCCCCTCGAGTCCTAATCGCCTCGCCAACTCCTGGTTCTGCAGCAGCGATTGCACTGCCTCGACGCTGGCCCGCAGGTCAGTGGAATCGACCAGAAGTCCGGTCTCTCCTTCCCGTACCGCATCGGGAATCCCTCCCTGCCGAGCACCGACCACAGGAATGCCGCAGGCGGAGGCCTCCACCAGGGAAATGCCGAAGCCTTCCATCAGCAGTCCCTCGGCCCGAGACAAGCCGAGATAGATCTCGGCGCAGTTGTAGAGCGGGGGCAGCTCCTCGTCCGGCACTGCGGTGAGGAATCGCACCAGGTGCCCGACGCCGAGGTCGCGGGCGAGCGCCTCCAGCTGGATGTGCAGGGGCCCCGATCCGACGATGGCGTACCGGAGATCGGGATACGCTGCGCGGAGCTCTGCCAGCACCCGGAGTCCGGTGTCGATCCCCTTGTGCCCCACCAGCCGAGCCACCGTGATGAGCCAGCGTCCGGGCCCGAGTCCGTAGCGAGCGCGGACACTGCGGGCATCCAGTCCGGGCCGGAAGTGGGCCGGGTCGGTGCCGAGGGGGATGCGGCGGACATCGATGTCGCCCGACTTGAATCCCAGTCCATCCAACACCTCGAGGCACAGGCGACGGGTCCACTCGCTGATGGCCACCAAGGCCGCGGCGCGGCGAAATACCCGCCTGGCTGCGCCCCGCTTGAAGCGGGAGGTACGGATCCGCTGTTGCAGGAGGAGGAGCTCCGATCCGTAGAGAATGACTCCGTAGGGAGTCTTTTCCCGGCCGTTCAGCCAGAGTGCCGGAAATCCCGCAGGCTTGAGGTTGCCGCACCATACGAATCCTGGGCGAAAGCCCCGGGCCAGCTGGGTGGCCCTATGGGACCAGAGCATTAGACCTTGAACCGTGCGGAGTCGGCTGCTGCGGATGCCGAGGCGGTCCACCCGGTTGGGGAGTTGAGCGTCAAACCCCGCACTTTTCTCGAAGCTGCCGGTGGAGATCAGGAGGCTCCCGGGTGGGTAGCGTTTGGCCAGCTCGCCGGTGAGCCGGGCAATGCCACCGGGCATTGGAGGGAAATCGTAGGTGAGGAGGAGCTGCCGATGCCCCGCGGTCTTGAGGTCGAGAGCCTGGTAGGCGCCGGTGCTCATATGAGGCCAATTGTAGATCGGATCACTACGAAGGGGAAATCCACGGCGGCGGCTCCAGGAGAAAAGCCCTACCACATAGTGGTAGGGCTTCACCTGGCACCCGGTCTACTCGATAACGATGTCGACTCGGCGGTTCTTCTCCCGATTTGCCCGGGTGTCATTCGGGGCAATCGGCTTGGTGCGACCGAAACCCTGGGTGGACGGAATCCGGGCCGCGGGTATTCCCTGCGTCACCAGGAAGTCGCGCACCGATTCGGCGCGGGATTGGGAAAGTTTCTGGTTGTAGGCATCGGTCCCGATTGAGTCGGTATGGCCTTCGATCTCGAGCTTGTACTCACCGGGGAAGCCCAGGAGAACCCCGCTCAGTTTGCTCAACTTCTCGCGGGCAGCCGGCTTCAGGGTAGCCCGGTTCGTCTCGAAGTTCACTCCCGACAGGGCCGCGACCAGACCGCGTGCTCCCTGGCGGGTCTCCATGATCGCGGAGATCGACGCATATAGACGGGCCTGAAGTTCGGCGGCCGTGTGCTCCGCCTTGGACCGGAGGTCGGCCTCTCGCTCAGCCTCGGCCCGAGCTTGCTCCGCAGACCGGGCCGCACTGTCGAGCGCGGCCTGTTGGGCGGCGGCCTCCTGCTGCCGCTCAAACTCGGCTCGCTGCCGCTCCGCCTCCTGCTGGGCGTCCTCAGCCCGGGTCGCAGCCAGCTCGCGCGCCACATCGGCCCGACGCGCTGTCTCCCGGGCCAGCTCGGAGTACTTCTTCTGATCCTTGGGCTTCTTGACCCAGATCAGCTCCAGTGAGTCCAGCAGGTTCAGCGCGGAGCTGAACTCCGGCCGGGCATACCTGGGGGCGTCCAAGGTGCGGGCAATAGCCACGGCATGGCGAGCCGCCATCACGGGCAAGGGGGTCAGCGAGTCGGGTGTGGGCGCGGACCGATCGGACACGCCGGAGCGATAGAACTGCTCCGGTACCCGCTCATAGGTCACCGTGGTGGACTGCAGGGGAGTATCGGAGGCCTGCGGCAACGTCAGCTCAGCCACCACCACCGACGAGGGGCGTCGCACTTGCCCATAGGGCTCGGCCGTCACGATGACGCCGAGGGTTCGCGCCGCGGACGATCCGGTGACATTCTGCTTCTTCACCGGCACCTCGGCCAGGCTCTCGACCTCCTCATCCGCCCGCACCACCCAGGCCACATACGTGGTGGCAAAGTCAGTGACGCGCCGGGGATCCGGCAGCTGGTTCAGGCTCAGCTTGATGCTGGACCTTCCGCCGCGGTACTCGATCTCGGCGCTGCCCTTTACCTGGGGAGCGGCGGGGGTACCCGTGACCGGCAGCTTGGTCTTCTTGCCGTCGGGAAGGCGCACCACCAGGGTCATTCCCGAATTGTGAGACAGGGGCGGCAGGACTTCAGGGCCGGCCCCCAAAGCCAGCAGTGCTACACCAATGCGTAATGGTCCCCACATTGAGCCTCCAGAAACGTCAGAGTGATGGAGCAGGGGCGAAGGAGTCGGCAGCGTGAACCGGAGGGGTGCGAAGCGGTTAGCTGCGGCTGAGGGTAGCTTCGGTGCCTGGCTCGGGGTTCTGAAGCGCGGGATTGTAACGATCTTGGATAGATCAGAAGGCCAGTGCGGAGCTTGGCTTATTGGGCGGTGCGTCGAGGGGACGGGATACGGGACCTGCCTCAGTGACCCTTGTCTGCAAAGGAAGCAATTGTCCACGGGACGAAGCGACCGTTGCGGTCGCGCACGTAGATCTTTCCGCCTGCGGCGTATTTCTGCTTCATGGCATTCCGCACGTCTTGTTCGTGAAACGCTCCCTCCTGCAGCCGGGTTTCGGTGGCACTAATCTCCATCTCAGCGAAGGTGGCTAGATCGTCTTCGCTGCGCTTCACCAGTCTTTCGATGCGTTTGGCAGGATCGTCCCTCAGAAGTTCGCGACGCATCAGCTCGCCGTGCATGTATTCATGATCGTGCGAAGCAGCAACCAGACGGGCAAATGCTTCGGATGTTCCACTGTCTCTGTTCACCTGGAACAATACCGAGCCCTTGACCAGATCGGGATTGAACAGGGCTCGCCGCCTCACGATCAGGGATTGCTTCGTCACATACCAGTATCCGTCGAACGGTCGTCCAGGATCATCGATCCCGGAGACGAGATAGCCCGCGGCGGCATCGTCTTTCCATCTCCCGGGATGCGTCGCGTGCAATCCGTGACCTGCATTCTCCCCTTCGAACGCGCAGGCGTCCTGACCGAACTTGCTTTCCCGGACGACCAGTTTCTGTCCCTCCAGAATTCCGTCCTTCGGCTCCTGGATGAATGTTGTTTTCCATTGGCGCGGGATGACCTTGGCAGTCCCGGAGGTGGAAGCTTTCTTTTTTCCATCGCTCACTTCCAGATCAACCTGGACGTCCTCCAGCAACACCAGCTCCACCTTGCGTTCAGTGGTCTCGAAAGTCACCGAAGGCGCGCCGGGCGAGCCGATCGGGTTCAACGTCCATTTGAGGGATTTGATGCGGCCCTTGGACCGGGACGCGTCCAACGTTGCTTTGGTGCCCCGCTGGGCGGACCCGGCGGTCAATACGGCCCGCAGCGGGATCTCATTGGGCGTGAGCGTCATCACGCTTTTCATGTGAACGTCGGTGTTTGCGCCGCTTTCTTGCGCGAAAATCAAACTGTCGGTGGCTTCGGGAACTTGGATTTCGGCGCTTCCGTCCTGCGCCGGCTGCTGAAACGTCATGGACTCAACCGTCTTGCCCATGATCTTCATCTTCATTTTGTGCTTGCTTGCATCGCTGTGGCTGGCGAGCTTCGCCACATTGCTGGTCAGGTCCAGGATCAACTTTAGATCGGCCGACTTGCCCCCCACCAGCGTCCCGCTGAACGGGCCCGCCTGGTCCTCATCGGAGTCTTTGCCCTTGATCTTCCCTTCCCAGATTTCGGTGGACCCCTCGACCCGATGCTTGTCGAGGACGAATTTGGTCGAGCCCGAGCGATGTTTGCGGGTGCCTGCCAGCGTGATGTCGATATCATAGGTGTAGAGGCCCTGCCACCGTTCCACCCCTTGGAACTGGCTGGCAGTTCCTTGCGCGAGAGCGGAGGGCGAGAGCGCGAGGGTGCCCATCAATGCCGCGACGGAGCGGCCCCAATGCGGTTCGAGGCGAGGCATGCGCACGACGTCGACTCTCTTCAGACTCGGTGGGCGGCAAATGACGTGGCTGGATCAGCTTCCAATATCCAGTCCAGTTCCGAGTCGGTCAACTTTCAGCGAAGTTCAGCCGCCTGTCTTGCTTGGATTCAGCATCGCCTGCTGGTCAACCGAGTCCCCCGCGCGCACTGACGGCAGATGGGGCCGGAAAAAAAGAAGCCCGGGATCTCTGACGAGAACCCGGGCTTCGAAGGAAAGGCTGGCGACGGCCTACTCTCCCACCACCTCTCAGTGGTAGTACCATCGGCGCTGCAGGGCTTAACTGCCGTGTTCGGAATGGGAACGGGTGTGGCCCCTGCGCGCTAGTCGTCAGCCGATTTTACAGTCGCCAGCCGTCAGTCCTCAGCCACCAGTTTGAACTGGCGACCGACGACTGTCGTCTGGCGACTGACAACCGGTGATGGATGGTGTATCAATGTGAAGATAGAAGAGATCAAACTTCACGGGCGATTAGTACCGCTCGACTGAAGCGCTTGCGCGCCGTGCATCTGCGGCCTATCAACCTGGTAGTCTCCCAGGGCCCTTCAGGGAGCTTATGCTCCAGGAGTGTTCATCTTGGGAAGAGTTTCCCACTTAGATGCTTTCAGCGGTTATCTCCGCGCGACATCGCTACCGGGCGATACCCTTGGCAGGATAGCCCGTACACGAGCGGTCGCTTCGTCTCGGTCCTCTCGTACTAGAGACGACGTCCCTCAACACTCCCACGCCCACGACGGATACAGACCGAACTGTCTCACGACGTTCTGAACCCAGCTCATGTACCACTTTAACCGGCG